>JAQCKY010000260.1 GCA_027592155.1 Pseudomonadota bacterium | reverse complement strand
CCCGGATTTTGTGGCAGAGATCTATCGCCGTTTCGGAGCCTCCGTCCAGGTTCTAACCGGTGAAGCCGAGGCGAGCCTGGCCGCCCTCGGTATCCTTGCCGGGTCCCCAACCGCGGACGGCCTATTGGGCGACATGGGCGGCGGCAGTTTGGATCTGGTCGGTCTCGACGACGGCGATTTTGGAAATAGTAAAACACTGCCATTGGGGCATCTGAGAATTCGCGAAGACTCCGACCGTGACATCGGTGTTGCAAAAAAGATTATCGACGAAAAGTTCGCGGCGGTTGAATGGCTTGGTGATTACAAGAACAGACCTCTTCATCTGGTCGGCGGATCCTGGCGGGCTCTGGCGCGGGTTTCCATCGAGCAGTCGGACTACCCGCTCAAAGTTCTCGATAACTATACGTTAGATGTTCGGGCGGCGGAAAATCTGACCCGTTTGATATCGGGGCTTAGTCCCGCATCCTTGGAAAAACTTGCGGGCGTCGCCCGGCGGCGTGCCGACACGCTGCCGTATTCGGCGCTTGTCCTTCTCCGGCTGATAGAGAATGTCAGGCCCAGTCATGTCGTGTTCTCCGGATACAGCATGCGCGAAGGCAAGCTCTTCGAGTTATTGCCGCCTGAACTAAAGATTCAAGACCCCTTAATCAGTGCCTGCGAGGGATTCGCAAGACGAAGCGGACGATTTTCAATTCATGGCGACGAGACCATGCGATGGATGGCATCGCTGCTTGGCGAACAGTCGGAGGCAGACCGGCGGCTTTGTCTGGCCGCGTCATTGCTCAGCGATATCGGTTGGACCGAGCATCCGGATTACCGGGCCCTCCACGCCTTTACCCGCGTCTTGCGTCTGCCCATCGCCGGCGTCAGTCATTGGGACCGCGTGTTTTTGGCCCTCGCGGTCTTTGTGCGTTACAACGGCGGCCGGAAGCAATTTGAGGTCAACCAGGTTCGCGTTCTGCTTGATGAAGACCTTCAGCGTCGCGCGGCGATTCTTGGGCTGGCCCTGCGACTGGCCCATGTTTTGTCCGGTGGTATCGAAGGGCTGCTTCCCCGGACGACACTCACCCTAAAGGGAAAGCACCTAACCTTACACCTATCGCCTAATCAGGAATTGTTTATGAGCGTTGCTGTCGAGCGGCTGTTCGAATCCCTTGCCGACACGATGGGTGTGAAGGGGCAGATTACCTAAACCGCCAGGTTAGGAGGTGGGTTCTCCGGGATTAATAAGGGTCAGGGCTTTGTTCCGGACAACGACCGCAAATTTGCCGTCACGGAGCGCAATTGCATCGTCGCCGAATATCTGATGGCGCCAACCCTTTAGCGCTGGAACATCGGCGTCAGCGCCGAAGGCAGCGAGCTTTTCGATATCACTGGAGGAGGCGACCAACTTTGGCGCGACATCAAGTTCCTCGCAACGCATTTTCAGGAAAACTTTTAGCAGATCAGTGATCGGCCCAATGCCGCGGGGCAGGGAATCTTTGCGCTCAACCCTTGGGCAGTCGCTGTCGGGCAGAGTATTTCCTCTCTCCACGGCCGACAAGATTTCGGCGCCGCCTCGGCCTTCCGCCAGATTTTTGCCGAGTCCGCGGACACGGGCGAGTTCTTCGACAGATTTCGGGGCGTGATGAGCGATCTCGATCAGGGCTTCGTCGCGGATAATTCTGTTTCGAGGAACGTCCCGACGCTTGGCTTCGGTTTCCCGCCAGCCGGCGACCTCTCGCAATATTGCCAAGAATCTTGGTTTTGGATTTCTCGACTTCACCCGTTTCCAGGCTTTCGCCGGATCCATCTCATAGGTTCCGTTGCTGGTCAGGGTCTCAATCTCTTCTTCCAGCCAGGTATGGCGGCCGTTTTTGCCCAGCTTTTGGTCCAGCTTGTCATAAATCACCCGCAGATGGGTGACATCGGCGAGTGCATAATCGAGTTGCCGGTTTGTCAGGGGGCGGTGAGACCAATCGGTGAATCGGGATGATTTATCGATATCTTGTTTTGCTAACTTGCTGACCAGCGTCTCATAGCCGACCGAATCCCCAAAGCCGCAGACCATTGCCGCAACCTGAGTATCGAAGATTGGGGCGGGGAGACGCCCGTTCAGATGAAAGAAGATTTCCAGATCCTGGCGCCCGGCGTGGAAGACCTTCAGCAAGCCCGGGTCATCCATCAAATCGAATACCGGCTGCAGATCGATCCCCGGCGCGATGGCATCTATGACAGCCGCATCATCGTGACCCGCAATCTGGATGAGACAGAGCTGCGGCCAGTAGGTTTTTTCCCGGAGAAATTCCGTATCGACAGTGAGATAAGAAGAATTTGCGATACGTACGCAAAACGTAGCGAGGGATTTTGTGTCGGCAATCACGTCCATGACGCGATTTCTACACCGAAATTTACCGAGTAGAAAGCCGCGTGCGCAGATTCACTTGATTTGATGCAACTTCTTGACTCAGTTCGTGGCTTTCCCCAAGTTATGTGGGTTTGATACATAACAACCGCAATGCAATACAACTAGGAACAACTGGGAGACACCCAAATGAAAATTAATCTCACAACCGGCTCGCTCGCGATAGCGGTCGCTGTCGGCGCTATCGTGGCCGGCACAATGCATGCCACGCCCGCCAACGCTGAAACAAAAATTCTGTTCAACCGCTTTGTCCCGCCGAAGCATCCCTTCAATGTCGGAATGTTCATTCCCTGGGCTAAGGACGTTGAGAAGGCAACCAACGGCCGGGTCAAGGTTGAATTTACGGCGGCCACCCTTGCGCCGCCGCCGAAGCAGTGGAACATGGTTTCCAAGGGCATTGCCGATGCGGCGATGCTGGCGAACATATTTGAACGCAACCGTTTGAAATTGCAGTCGATCACGCAAATTCCCTTTGGCGCCAGTTCCGCCGAAAAGCGGAGTGTCGCACTGTGGCGGACACAGAAAAAATATTTTGATAAGGCCGGTGAGTACAAAGGCATGAAAGCCTTGGGACTCTGGACGGTTTCAGGCGCTAATTTTTATCACACCAAAAAGGCTCTCACGTCGGTCTCTGATTTGAAGAAAGAGAAGATGTGGGCGATCGCCGGTATTCCCAACAAAATGATGACCGAGCTTGGGTCTGTCGTGGTGTCGGTGCCGGGTGTGGATATGTTCAACGTTGTTTCCAAAGGTGTTGTCGATGGCACGGTGACCTCTGCTTATACGCTGGTGGCGTTTAAGTTGATGCCCTACGTGAAACACATCACCCAAATTCCGGGTGGCTTTAACGCAAATGCCTTCACCTTTTTGTTCTCCGAGAAGAAATGGAACGGATTGTCTCAACAAGACAAGGACGCGATCGCAAGCGTTTCGGGTGAACGAATCGCTATCAACGCAGGGCGAATGGTCGACACGTTGGATGCCAAAGCCAATGAATTGGCGAAGAAAAACGGCATCAAATTTACGACGGCAAGCCCGGCGTTTATTGCTGAAATGAAAGCAAAGGTTGGCTTTGTTGAGGCCAATTGGCTCGAGGCGGCAAAAGAACGGGGCATCGACGGCCCGGCGGCCTTGGCTTACTTCCAGTCTCAATTGAAATAGCAGCGCTAGTATCGTGAGCGATAATGGAGGTCCGGGTGCCCAGAGTGGTGCCCGGCCGACTTCCGTATATGCGGATTGGCTATATACGGCTTTGAAGCTTGTCGTCGCCGTTGTGTTATTCGCGATGGCCGCGCTGACTTTCGTCGATGTCATCGGCCGTTACGTGTTTACGGCACCGGTGCCCGGCACGTTTGAGACGGTCGGGTTGATGATGGGGGTCGTGACGTTTGCCGCCTTGCCGTTGGTGACGCGGGCGCAGAACCACATCACCGTTGACCTGTTCGATAGTTTCATCCGCGGCAGCTTTCGGAAATTCCAGCAATTTGTTGTTTTGCTCGGCAGTGCCGCGATGATTGGTTTCATGGCTGAACGGATTTGGGCGGTGGCGATCGACGAGCATAAGGCGAATTATGTCACCGAATATTTTGGCATTTCGCGCGCGCCGTTGCTGATCGGCCTCTCGGTTCTCTGCATGATCACCTGTGTGATTTTGATCTTCATGATTTGGCTCTACCTCAACGGGAGGCTGGAATCGAGGCAATCGGATACGGATCAGGTGGTCGGCGAAGCAAAGGCGGCAATTAGGCCCGAAGACAAGCCGACCCATTGAGTAACACTCGGTTGAATATGGTTTACCCCCTAACATGATCACCTCTCTCATCGGCTTCGGCATCCTTTTCATTGTTGCCTTCTTCGGCTTTCCGCTGGGCTTTGCCATGCTGGCGGTCGGCGGCATTGGCTTCGGCATATTACGCGGAACCGAACCCGCCCTCGAAATGGTCGGCCAGCAAATCATCGACATCACCCTTAACACGAACTTTGCGGTCTTGCCGATGTTCCTCTTGATGGGAGCATTCGTTTATCGCGCCGCCCTTTCCGACGATTTATACGAAGCCGCGGACGCTTGGCTCGGGCACTTCCGGGGCGGGTTGGCGATGGCGACAATTGCCGCCTGTGGCGGGTTCGCGGCCGTCTCCGGAAGCTCTTTGGCGACGGCGGCGACGATGGCCAAAGTCGCGATCCCTTCCATGCGCAAATATAATTACTCCGACAGCCTGGCGGCGGGAACGGTCGCTGCCGGCGGTACGATGGGAATTCTGATACCACCGAGTGCGGCCTTGATCATTTATGGAATCCTGACCGAGGAG
>JAQCKY010000259.1 GCA_027592155.1 Pseudomonadota bacterium | reverse complement strand
CTGCTTCTCATCCTGACGGCGGTCGTGTCGAGCGCGCGGCGCCAATTCTTCGCGACCACCGCGATCTATTTTCTGCTGGCGCTGCTGGTTGCGCCGCCGCTGGTAAAGCTCGGGGTTGAGCCCATCGCCGCGCATCTGTTTGTGCTCTATTTCGGCCTGATGTCGATGATCACGCCACCGGTTGCGCTCGCCGCCTTCGTCGCGGCAAAGATTGCCGAAGCAGGGCCGATGCGAACCGCCTTTGCGGCGTGCCGGTTTGGCTGGCCGGCCTTTGTTGTGCCGTTCCTCTTTGTCATTGCCCCCAACCTGATCATGCGGGGCTCTCCGGTAGCAATCGCCGTCACCTTCGTGACGGCCATTGCCGGCATCTGGCTCGCCTCCGCCGGGCTGACGGGTTACCTGCTGAGGCATATGAACTGGACGACGCGGATACTTTATATGATTGGCGGATTGGCACTGCTCATTCCGTCGCAAGCCTTTCCCAACGCCTTCATGGTTGAGATCGCCGGCGGCATCCTCTGCGCCGTCTTGGTCGGTATCGATATCAGCGCGCGCCGCCGAGCGGTCGCGGCCTAGGGACTATGTGATCGACGCCGCGCGCTCGATACCCTCGATCATGGCGACCCGGCGTAGATAAGCGCGCTGTTTAACCTTATCGGCAACGATCCCCCGCAGCTCATCATGGAACCGCTCCCGTGATGCCGGGTCTTGGTTTTCCAGGTTCTTTTTATTTTCGATGGTCTGGCGCTGAAGATACTCCGAGGCCACCGTCCGGCGCTGGCGGTCATAGAGATCCAGCAGGCTATCTTCGGCCCATTCGTGCCAAACCTTGGTAAGCTTCTCAGTTAGACTGAACGCGTCGTGGAAGCCGAAATTCATCCCCATACCACCGAGGGGATTGTTGATATGCGCCGCATCGCCTGCCACGAACATTCGACCATCGCGGTAACAACTGGCAACCCGTTGATGGACTTCATAAAGGTTGCGGTGGACCACATCATAAGGTTCGTCCTTGGGATGGAAGCCCTGCAGACGGCGCTCAATATCGGCGCTATCGAATATCTCGTCTTCGCTAAGCCCCGGATCGATTGGGAAGACGACACGCCATATTCCTTCATCGTCTTGCCCAGGGACCTTGAACAAGGCACACCATTCCTCCGGATCGGCGATGTAGTTGGTCAGAGCATAGCCGTGCTCGCCAAAATCGTAGGGTGTGGTGACGACCAAAAAACGTTCTTCGAAGGTGAACCCCTCAAAATCGACATCCATCGATTTCCGGACCTGACTGCGGCCACCGTCGCATCCGATCACGTAACGAGCGGAAAAGGTTTTTGGCCCGTCCGGCGTATCCGCCTTAACGACGACACCGTCGTCATCCTGGCGAACCCCGGTCACCGCATGCTGCCGCAATATCTGGAAGTCGGTGAAGTCCGCTAGCTTGTCATGGAGGATATGCGCCACCTTATGCTGCTCGAGCATCAGCCGGAATGGAAACGCTGTATCGTCGGCGAGCAGCGCCAGATCGAAACTGGCGATTAGTCCTTTTTTACGATCCCGGTAATGATAGTTGGGTACCACATAGCCGCGCTTCAGAAATGTCTCCGTGACGTCCAATCGTTGAAACATCTCCAGCGTTGGCGGATGGATGGTGCCGGCGCGCGGATCCTCAAAGATACCGGGACCGGCCTCCAACATCGTAAAGGGGATACCGTAATGGGCGAGGTTGAGCGCCGCCGTGTAACCCACGGGGCCACCGCCAACGACGATGACTTGATCGTTATCTGACATAATTTTCCAATATGAAGACCGCGACTATATGGATGCATGCGATGCACCGTCAAGCATGCCCGGAGTAGGTTTACGCTTGTCGTTTCCCAAATTCTATCCCACAGAGTAGGAAGAACAGTTAAGAAAATCGAATTTTCGTCGTGCAAAAAGGGAAGTATGGGGGACGCAGAGATATCACGGACGTCGACAGGCAATGCCTTGTGGCCCTATTTCCTGTTGTTCTGTTCCATGTTGTTCTTCGCCAGCAACTACACCATGGGCCGCGCTGTCGGCGGTGTGGTGCCACCGATCGGACTGTCGTTCTGGCGTTGGACGATCGCCTTTCTGATCCTGCTGCCTTTCACCTGGCGGGGAATGCTGCAACATGCCGGACTAATTCGGCAACATTGGATGGTCCTACTCGCCCTCACCGTATCGCTGGTCGTCCTGGGCAATACGGCGGTTTATGTCGGCCTCAACACCACCACGGCCTTAAACGCCGCCATCGTCTCGGTCGCTCAGCCGCCGATAACCATTGTCCTGACCTGGCTGTTCTTTCGAGACAAAGTAACCGTCGGACAATTCATGGCGACCTTGGTGGCGGGGTTCGGCATCCTTGTGACCCTGGCCAAAGGCGACTTGGCCAATCTCGCCGCCCTCAATTTCAACGGCGGCGACCTCTGGATATTACTGTCCGTTGCGGGTTTCTCCCTCTACGCGGTTTTCCTTCGAAAATCCCCGGACGATCTACCGCCGCTGGTCCTATTGAATTTAATCCAGCTTTTGGGCATCGCCGTCTTGGCGCCGTTCTACGCCTGGGAAAGCATCTATGTGCAGCCCATGAGCCTCGATCCCATCACCATCGGCGCGGTTCTCTGGGCCGCCATCGTCGTTGCCATCGGGGCCATCGGGCTCTGGAACGCCGGTATCCGTCATGTCGGCGCGAACAAAGCCAGCGTGTTTATCTATATCCGCATGTTGTTGATATCGGCCCTCGCCATTTTGCTCCTTGGGGAGGCTTTGCAGACCTATCATTATGTGGCATGTGTTTTGGTCGTGGGGGGCGTCTATTGGACGTCGAAGGCCAGGCCCGTAAAGGCTCCTGCATAGTCGGATCAGTAAAAAGGAATACACCATGGATGGCGAAACGCGCGCACTGAAAGCACAGGAGCCGTGGATCGGCGCCCGAGGTCGTATCGGGGTCATCCTCCCCTCAACCAATATCGGTGTTGAGTATGATTGCCAGCGGTTTCTGCCCGCCGGTGTGACTTGGCATTTTGGGCGCTTCTTTGTCGAGCAGCCCGACCTCTCCAGCGACAATATGTTCCTCGCTTTCATCGACGCCATTCGCCACACTATCCCGGACGCTATGCGCGATATCATGACCTGCGAGCCGAGCTACATCATGATGGGCATGTCGGCGGAGACCTTCTGGGGCGGCCTTGAAGGCAATGCCGAGTTCACCGAACGACTTCGCGATGTTTGCGGCCCGGACATCGGCATCACCACCGGTGCCGCCGCGCTCGATGACTCTCTAAAAGCCTTTGGCGCGAAACGGGTCGCCGCCTTGACCCCCTACCAGCCCGTTGGCGACGAGCAAGTTCACCGGTTCCTCGAAGAAACCGGCTATGAAGTGACCAAGGTCGTCGGCCTGAAATGCGATACCGCGACCTCAATCGCCCATACCCCGCCCAGCGAGGTGATCGACATCGTACTCAATCAGTTAGACGGCGATGACGTCGACGCGATTGTCCAAGCCGGCACCAACCTCAGCACCGTCGATATCTTCCCGGCGCTGGAAAAGCAGCTCGGCAAGCCGATCATCCCGATCAATGTCGCGACCATCTGGCACACCTTCCGCGCCAACGGCATCGACGAAAAATTCCAGGGCCGCGGTATGCTGTTCGAGCAATTCTGATATGACTGAAAATCGCGTTCTCATCATCGGCGCCGGCCCGGTCGGCTGCGTCTCCGCCCTCATTCTCAGCAAGGCCGGTATTCCGGTCACCGTTCTGGAAGCCGAATCCGAACTGATCCCCGATCTCCGGGCCTCCACCTTCCATCCGCCGACGCTGGACATGCTGGACGATCTCGACATCACACCTCAGCTCATCGCACAGGGGCTGATCACGCCGAAATTCCAGTACCGAGATCTGGATGAAGGACTGCTGGTCGAATTCGATCATGCGCTGATTGCCGACCACACAAACCATCCCTACCGGCTTCAGTGCGAGCAGTTCAAGCTGACCCGCGTCGTCGCAAAAATGCTGGAGGACTATCCGGACACTGAAATCGTCTTCAATGCCCGGGTCACCGACCTTGCCCAGGATGGGGAAAGCGTTACCGTCACTTATGATCTGCCCGATGGGACCGCTTCGATTACCGGCGCCTATGCCATCGGTTGCGACGGTTCACGCAGCACGGTTCGCAAGTCTCAAGGCATTGAATTTCCAGGGTTTACCTACCCCGAGCACTTCGTGACGGTCAGCACCTCAACCGAAATTCAGGACCGCATCCCGGATATGGGCGCGGTCTCCTATATCTCTCATCCCGATGAATGGTGCGTGTTGATCCGGGCTCCCGGCTATTGGCGCTTCCTTTTCCCGACACCCCTTGAGTTGAGCGACGAAGAAGTCATGTCTCCCGACTATCTGCAAGCACGGATCCAGCGCATTGCGCCGGACGACGAGGACTACCCCATCGAGCACCAGACCATCTACAACGTGAACCAGCGTGTCGCCGAAGAATACCGCAAGGGCCGCATTTTGCTCGCCGGTGACGCCGCCCATGTGAACAACCCCTTGGGCGGGATGGGCATGAACGGCGGCATCCATGACGGAATCAATCTCGCCGAGAAATTGGTCACCATCATCAATGAGGGTGGCAGCGAGGATCTCCTCGATCTCTATGACCGTCAGCGCCGACCGATCGCGGTGGAATATGTCCAGCTCCAAACCATCCGAAATAAAGAGGTGCTTGAAGAGC
>JAQCKY010000258.1 GCA_027592155.1 Pseudomonadota bacterium | reverse complement strand
CAGCATAATGCCGAGGCTGCCGAAGTTGGCGAATCCCGACAACGCATAAACCATGATCAGCTTGGAACGCTCGGACAGTGCATCGGCCGGTAGTTTTTGCCATTGCAGTAGCGCCACGATCTCATTGAGGACGGTCTTGGCTCCCATCAGCGATCCCGCCGTCGTCGCCTCGCTCCAGGGAACACCAATCAGCCAAACTACCGGGGCAAAAACCCAACCGAACACGCGCTCCAGGGTAACCGGTGCACCAAGAACATCTGGGAATAGGCCGAGGATCGCATTGAGCAGAGATATCAGAGCCACAAAGACAATCAGCATGGCGATGACATTTATCAACAACGGCACGCCCTGCGCCGTACCCCGGGTGACGGCGTCCATCGTACTATGATCTTCGGAAGGGGGCATGGTGACCCCGTCGCCCGTGCGGGTGCCGTCATTGGGTACCATGACCTTGGCAATCATGATGGCGGCCGGCGCAGAGATAATCGATGCGGTTAGGAGATGACCGATTGCGTTAGGAATGATGTTGGCCAGGAAAGCAGCATAAAGCGCCATGACCGTACCACCATCGATGCGGCGCGCGATAGGTTAGTCGAGAAATTTCCCGAACTCGAAGTCGACACCACAGGGAAGTTCGATCTTTCGAAATATTGAACGGGACAACGGAAACGTAGCGGCCCGCCCCCGGAATAAGACCGTCAAAGAGACCAATCCCAATAGGCTTGCCCTTCTAGAACTTCTGGTGTCCGCTTGGACTCGGAGGTCAGCGGGTTGCAATCATTCGTCTATCATCCCTCCTCGCAGAGAATTCTGTTCGGCACAGGCGAGTTTCAAAAATTGGCCGAGGAGACGGATCGGCTAAGCATTGAGCGCGCCCTCGTCATCACGTCACCCGGCCGAAGCCACCTCGCCGACCGAGCGGCAGCGCTACTCGGCCCCCGTTGCACCGGCTGCTCGACCGCAGCAACGGCAAATATTCCACGCCACGCGGTTGTCGACGCACAGGCCAACCTCGCCGCAGCCAACGCCGACGGCATGATTGTCATCGGTGGCGGTTCCGCAATCGGATTAGGGAAAGCACTGGCCGCGGAAATGAACCTGCCCTCCATCGCCGTGGTCGCGACATATTCCGGCTCAGAAATGGCGGCGAGTTGGACGATTGACGACGCGCAGGGACGCCAACAGGGCCGGGATCCAGCGGCCCTACCTAAAACCGCGATCTACGATCCCCTGCTGACCGTTGACCTTCCGCCAAGGTTCTCGGCGGCCAGCGGCATGAATGCGATGGCCCATGCCGTGGAGAGCCTTTATGGCGAAAACGCGAACCCCATTGCCGACGTGATGGCCGGCAAAGCGATCCAATTGTTGGCCTCCTCGTTGCCATTTATTGTCCGCCAACCCAGCGATCTCGAGGCGCGCGGCAAGGCGCTTTACGGCGCGTGGCTGGCGGCGAATTTTCGGGGTGGTACAGGAATCGAACATCGCATTGCTCAGACGCTGCGCTATCAATTCGACCTCAGTCACGCCGAAGCCCACGCTGCGGTGTTGCCCTATGCGGTTGCCTTCAACCAGCACGCGACTCCTGGGGCTATGGCCCGAATTTGCCGGGCAATGGATAGTGAAGATGGCCCAACAGGGATCTACAACCTTAACGTCGCACTTGGCCTTAAAACCGGGCTTCGGGAATTTGGACTAACATCCCCCGATCTCGAGCGCGGCACTGATCTTCTGCCCGGTACGAAATTCTTCAATCCCCGTCCCGCCGGCCGGGATGACATCCGAACGTTGATTCAAGAAATGTATGAAGGCGAGCCGCCGGTTTCCCTTTGAGGGAATCACTTACCGTGAGCGTCGTGCCCCCCGGTGCCGGATGCCGTTGCATTGCGTACTTGGACCTGCACTTCGACCTCGCCGGCCCTCTCGAAGACGAGCGTTAACGCGAAGTGCGCACCTTCCTTAATAGCCGCAGCTGGACGCATCAACATGACGTGAAAGCCGCCGGGCTTCATCTTGATTGTACCGCCTGCTTTGAGCGGAATGCCGTCGACCCGGCGCATCCGTGCAATACCGTCGGTCAGAATATGAGTATGAAGCTGAGCTCGGTTAGCGGCGTTGGTCTTCACCCCGACCAGCCGGTCGGCGTTCGACGTTTTATTTACAACGGTCAAATAGACCGCCCCGGCACCGGTCGGTGTCAAGGGCGGCCGAGCCCATGCGTCTATGACGGTGACGCCGGATGTCATGTGGTTCAAAGGCCTGTCGTGCATTTGGTGTTGGGCCAATACGGCGCTTCCGGAAGAAATAAAAATTAGGAAGAACGCCGCGGCCACCATGAAACCGCAAGGGTACAGAAATTTTCTTGAAACTACGGTACAACGTTGCATGGACCGAAGTATGGTCATCCGAAACCGGCCATCAAGAGGAATTCCAATATTATCTGACAAGATTATGTGAGCGGGGTCCATTACCGCTTGGTTTTCAATTGGATATTGAAAATCATTGATGCAGCGCACTTGGAGAGGTCTGGCGGGCAGACAATAATACGCGCGCTGGGGAACTTTTCTTCACGCTACAGCGTTCATATTAAGGATCGTCACAAGGCGAGTTCGAGCGTTGATATTCGATACTCAATCATGCATCACACGCCTCTAGTTCGGAGTGAATGAATATGTCTAAACGACATCACCAGAGGCGTGGACCGATCCACTGCCGGGCAACCATCATTTTCGCAATTGTCATGACGGCGGTTGGGTCCTTGCCCGCGTACGCCCAGGAAACGTTTCCAACCTATGAGCTGGAAATTCCGGTCGAGATCCAATTCGATCGAAATTATCGCGCCGATGATCCGGCCGCTCGACATAGCCAATTGTTCGCAACAATCGAGCCCGCCGTCACCCTCAGCTTCACCAAGGAGCTGTCTCTGTTCGTTCATGGCGTGATCGAGCCTATGGTCGATCCGGGTCCGTCCGAAAACCGCTATTTCAAGGACCACGGCATCTACCTTGAGGACATCACGGTGCGATACGAAAATGACCGCTTCGAGGTTTTCGGCGGTAAATTTACAGCCAACTTTGGACGCGCTTGGGATATCGCTCCTGGTATTTACGGGACAGATGTCGCCAGCGCCGATTACGAGCTTTCGGAGAGGGTCGGGTTTGGCGGCGGTGTGCCGATCCCAATTCAAGTCGGCGGACGGCATCGGATATCGGCCAGCACGTTCTTCCTCGACACCTCTCCCCTTGCCCAATCGGTGGGCCGAAGCCGGGGAACCCGTAGCCTCGCGGATGGTGGTGTCAGCAACACCGAAGATTTTTCCTCATTCGCCGTCGCTTTGGATGGCGGTGAGTTTCGTTCGCTGCCAAGCCTTGCCTATCACGTCGCCTATAGCCGTCAGGGCGCCGGGCAAGACGGCAATGCCGATCAAAATGGCATCGCTGCCGCGCTGAGTTGGGCCCACAAACTGTCCGATGATCTTTCACTCGACCCCGTCGTCGCCGAGTGGGTCTATCTCGACGACGCCGCCGGAATGTCCGGCCAGGATCGGACTATTTATACCCTCGGCGCTCAGATGAACTGGCGAAGCTGGAACGTTGCACTTTCCTAAACCGGACGTGAGACCAACAGCCCCGCTGGTGCCGATACCGAAGATATGCACCTCCAAGCGTCGGTGGGTTATTTTTTCGATTTCGGCCTCAGCGTCGATGTCGGCTGGCTGGTCAATGAGACCGATGAAAGCCAGACCCATACCGCGGGGGTTTTGCTTGCCTACGAGTTCAAATTTTAAAAATCGCACCCGAACCCTCCCCCCTGCGTTGACCTCGGCGAGGAGTCATGGGTAACATCCCATACGCGAAGGTTCCCCCTCGGGGGATGAAGAGGGAATGCGGTGCGGTGATATATTCACCAAAGCCGTGGCTGTCCCCGCAACTGTGAGCAGGGGTTTCGAGCCATACATTTCCGCAAGGAAATGGGCCACTGGGAAACTGGGAAGGCCAGGCACGAGGCAATACCTTGCGAGCCAGGAGACCTGCCGGCGCGCGTCACCCAATCAGCAGACGGGGTATCTGGTGGTGCGGTAGAGCCGTCGCGGTGGCGAGACATGTAACGAGCAAGAAAGGAATGCTCCGATGAGTGTACGCACCGCAACGACAGTCAACCCGCCAACTGCCCTCGACGACAAGAAACGCAAGACAGCCGCTTTGCTTGTCATACTATTTGGCAGCCTCTTGGTTTTGGGGACGACCTATGCCAACCCCCTCACCCTTCATAATGCCGCTCATGATTCCCGGCACGCCTTTGGCTTTCCCTGCCATTAACCCGGTTATCACACGACTTTTTTAGGAGCGGATTATGTTGAAACAGATTTTCTATCCTGGTCTTTTGGCCGGGGTCCTCGCTGGCTTGTTCATCTTTGGCGCACAGCAGATGAAGCTGGTCCCCCTGATTTTAGAAGCGGAGAAATACGAGAGTGCGGCCCCGAAGGGTGACGCATCCGGACATCACGGCACTGAACAAACCCAATCCCAAGCAGCGGCGAAAGCGGCCATAACGAATGGCGCGACGACCGACGACACGGTTCATGTCCATGACAACGGCGACCGTCATGTTCACGGTGATGGAAATGCCTGGGCACCGGAGGATGGATTTGAACGCACCGCCTTTTCACTGTTATCCAATGTCTTGACGGCAATTGGTTTCGGCTTTGTCTTGGCGGGCGCCATGGCGTTAAGCCGGCGCAAGATCAGTTGGCGGGAAGGA
>JAQCKY010000257.1 GCA_027592155.1 Pseudomonadota bacterium | reverse complement strand
CCGCCGATATCGGCCTGATGCCCTCGCGAGCCGACATAAAATAAGGGCTCGTCGCCGTCCTTTCGGTCATCCCCAAACACCGGCGTGATGACTGTGACGTCCGGCAGATGGGTGCCGCCGTTATAAGGCGCGTTGAGGGCAAATACGTCTCCGGCTTTGATCGTGCCTTCCCGCTCCCGCAAGATCACCCGCACGCTTTCACCCATCGATCCCAAATGCACCGGCATATGAGGCGCATTGGCGATGAGCCCGCCGGTGCGATCAAACACCGCGCAGGAAAAATCGAGACGCTCTTTGATATTGACCGAGCTGGCCGTATTGGCGAGCACCGCCCCCATCTGCTCGGCAATCGACATGAAGAGGTTGTTGAAAACTTCGAGCATCACCGGATCCGCCTCGGTGCCGATCGCGAATTCGATGGGCCGGGGCTCGGTTCGGCGCAAGACGAGGTGACCAAGATCGGCGTTTTCCGCCCGCCAGCCCGGCTCCACAATCGTTGTCGCCGTCGCTTCCATGATGATCGCCGGGCCGTCAATCGTTGCGCCCGGGGCCAGATCGTCGCGGTCAAATACCGGAACGGTTTCCGAGTTTTGACCGAGATAAGCCTCGACATGGTCCAGCGGCGACGGCTCGGAAGCGCCCGTAGCACTGACCCGGCTTTCAACCGAGACCTTCTCGACCCGCCCGACCGTTTCCAGGAAGAACGACGCAACGACGAGCCGTCGGTCCGGATCGGTAAATCCGAACTGGGTTTGATGGGCCGTCGCGAACGCCACTTCCAGATCTGCTAGATCTGCGAGGTCCACCGGCAGGGTGGTATCCGTGCCCTCATAGCGCAGATTAAGCTGCGGATGGGCAACGATGTTTTCCGCCGCGACGCCCTGTCCGGCAAGCTCGGCCCGTGCCGCCAACGCCAACCGCTTGTTCACATCGGCGAGGCTCTCCATGACATCGCTATCGAGAATTTTCTCGATCGTCTCCTGGCGTATGGCGCGCAGTTCGGCGAGCCCCATGCCGTAGGCGGATAAGACACCGGCCAAGGGATGGATAAATATCCGGCCCATGCCGAGAGCATCCGCAACGAGGCAGGCGTGCTGCCCGGCCGCGCCGCCGAAACAAACCAAGGTATAGTCGGTAACGTCATAACCCCGCTGCACTGAGATCTGTTTGATTGCATTCGCCATGTTCTCCACGGCAATGGTGAGAAAGCCTTTTGCGATCTCTTCGGCGCTGCGCGGCTCACCGGTCGCTTCCTGGACTTCCGCCAAAAGGCTGGTGAATTTTTTGCGCACCACCTCGGTATCCAGCGGTTGATCGCCGTCGGGACCAAACACCGGCGGAAAATACCGGGCCTGAATGCGGCCCAGCAGCACATTCGCATCCGTCACCGTCAGCGGACCGCCATTGCGGTAACAGGCCGGCCCGGGGTTGGCGCCCGCGGAATCGGGCCCCACCCGGAACCGCGCGCCGTCGAAATGAAGGATCGAGCCGCCACCGGCCGCCACTGTATGAATTCTCATCATCGGAGATTGCAGCCGTACGCCGGCGACCTGATTGTCGAAGGTGCGCTCAAACTCCCCGGCATAATGGGAAACGTCCGTCGACGTGCCGCCCATATCGAAGCCGATGATTTTATCGAAACCGGCCACCGCCGCTGTTTCGACCGCGCCGACCACGCCGCCCGCCGGACCCGACAGGATGCTGTCCTTCCCACGGAACCGCTCCGCCGTCGTCAAACCGCCGTTGGATTGCATGAAAAACAACGGCACATCCGGCAAAGCCGCCGCAACCCGGTCGACGTAACGTCGAAGAATGGGTGTGAGGTAAGCGTCGATGACCGTTGTATCGCCCCGCGCCACCAGCTTCATCAGCGGGCTGACATCGTGGGAGGCCGAGATTTGTGTAAACCCGATCTCCTCCGCGATGCGGTGGATCGCCTGCTCATGGCTCGGATAGCGATAGGCATGCATCAGAACAATCGCGACAGACCGAAACCCATCCGAGAACGCCGCTTCAAGCCCTGCCCGCACCGCCGTTTCGTCGAGAGGTGTCAGGACCGCCCCGCCGGCATCCATTCGGCCCGGCACTTCCAGGACGCGGCCATAGATGGTTTCGGGCAGCTTGATGTTGAGTGCAAAAATATCCGGCCGGTTCTGATAGCCGATCCGCAAGGCATCGCCGAACCCTTCATTGATCACCAGCAATGTCGGTTCGCCTTTGCGCTCCAGCAGCGCATTGGTCGCGACGGTCGTCCCCATCTTGACGGCCTGAATGGCACCTGCGGGAATCTCGGCGTCAGCCTCAAGGCCCATCATGCGACGAATGCCGGCCAGCGCGGCGTCGTCATATTGATCGGGGTTTTCAGAAAGCAGCTTGGCCGAGCGCAGCGCACCCTCGGATGTGCGCGCTACAATATCGGTAAACGTCCCGCCACGATCGACCCAGAACTGCCATTTATCAGCCATGAGCCGCAGCGACCTCAAAATTAACGACGCGTCGCGTCGGTCCTTGAAATAATTCCGACCGGGTAGTCATAAGGATGCCGCCACCGCCCAACAAACAAATGGTTTCAAGATTACAACCAGACCTGCATCACGTAGTCGAACGGGCCTTCAACGTTATTAATGTCAACGCGTTGTAACTGGATCTTGTACCCATCGTCGGTCAGTTTGAGCGTATGGGTGTATTTACCGCCGAAATAACGCTGCTCCTCCAACCGATACTCAACCATATGAAATCGTGACCGTGCCACCACAATGCCGTTGGCCTCGTCTTCACTCTCGATCATGACATTTGAGACAACATGACTGGTCCGATGGCCTGCCATTTGGGAATGCGCGTAAGGATGCTCGACCCGGCGAATCCGCATATCCATCAGGTAATGATCTTCATAAAAGATATTCGGCTGATTTTCGGCAATTTCCTGTTCCGCCGCCGCCGGCATCCAATAGAAGCCATCGGGGGTAAAACAGTCCAGCCACTCACCCCACCGGCGCTCATCGAGAATTTCCGCCTGTCGGTAGAGAAATTGTTCGACGGCTTGCTGAGTATTGAGCGCGGTATCAACCGCGTTACCCTTGGGCATGTTCTTATCCTATTCCTGGTCCCAGACGCAGGCCGATTCCGGCCTCCCGGTAAAAAAATTAATTCGTCATATATTCTTTCCATGCGGCAAACATATTGCGCATGGGTTGTTCGCTCATGCCGGTTACCGACGTGGTGACGTCTCCTTCGACCGGATCCTGGCCGGCATTCCGATGGAGGCTAACCCAATCCCCGGCACCCTCAGACGCCAGGCCATCCTGGCAAGCGCGGAAGTTGTTGAGGTCATCGGCGTTGACCATCGTTGAAGGAGAATTGACGTGGTAATAATAGGCGAGCGAGCGCTCATAGATTCCTTCGGGCGCACCTTTAAGCCTAAAATGCCAAATCTCGGTGAGGGTCTTGTTCGCCGCTAAGGGACGGACGGCCCTGAGCTGTTGCAGCGGCGGCTGTACAGACAAGCAAGGATAGACCAGAACGTGGTGAACGTTGGTCGACAGAATTTCATCCATGCGTTCTTCGCCATGGACCGCCGCTAACGCCTCTTCATGGGCGACCGTGACAGGATCACGGGGGCGAAGCCCCATATAGCCGGCCAGGACAGTGTGGCCGTATGGATAGCCGATCGTATCCAGGCTATCCCATTTCTCGTACGGCAAGGTAAAATCGGCCAGGAACTGATAGCCCAGAGGGGGTTCTTCGCCGGTCTCCTGTTTGTAGACCTTTTGCATATCCGCGGCGGCATCACCGGTTGAGTGGTGAGTGATCGACGGATGAACGGCATCCAGCTGGTTCTCCAGAAAGATCTTCCAGTTGGAGTTCTGAATAATTCTAAAACAGTTCATGACGATCTCGCACTCACCTTCGGGCGAGCGGTTGCAAATATCGTCAAATGCGGCTCGAGCGCCGGTTCCGAGCCACTCGTCTAAGGACGGGCCTTCCTCGGACAGGCTCGCGAAAACAAACCCGCGATAGGTCCCCTGACGCTCCGCCCTTTTCATCTGCAGTTGGGGATCTTTAAGATCGATAATCCCTTCATAGCCTTGCTTCATCGGCACGTTGCGCAGGCTGCCATCCATGTTGAATTGCCAGGCGTGATACGCGCAACGGAAGGCCTTGTTGGAATTTCCGTGGTGGTTATTACAAATTAACGCACCCCGATGGGGGCAGCGGTTATAGAGAACATGAACTTCGCCCCCCTCGTCACGGCAGATGATCATCCGCTCCTTGCCGATCCAGGTTGTCCAGTAGTCACCTGGATTGGGCACCTGACTCTCATGGCCGACATAGATCCAGGATTTATAGAAGATGTTCTTGAGCTCATGCTCGAAAACCTCTTCATCCGCATAACACGCTTTGTGAACGCGTTCTGGTTCGACCAAGGAACCGAAATCGATATTCTGATCTTTAGGCATATTTGCCTCCCTTTAGTGACGGCACGCGAATAAAAACCGATGCCGATAGGTCACTTGATTTAGTTGCCGCGACAATTTTCTGACTTTCACAGAGAAATCCGCGGCTTTCTATCCTTAAACTGCTATTAATAGCCAAAAATCGCATAAATTCTCGCAAACTCCCTACATCGACTCGGTCGCTCTAGGCGTTTCGGAGACTCTCTGAGGGCAGTTCCCCAAATCGATCCTTATAGGCCTGGGCAAATTTACTCAGGGAGTTATGCCCAAAAGTTGGTGACGGGGCGATCAGGCGGCGTTTTGGATTTGCTTGATCCC
>JAQCKY010000256.1 GCA_027592155.1 Pseudomonadota bacterium | reverse complement strand
CAACCCCGGCAACTACGCCTACGTGTTGCCCGGCGGTAATCTATTATGGTCCGGCGAAACGCCCGGCGGCGCTAACCCGCCGCCCGGGGGCGGCGCCGGCGGCTTGCTCCGGGAATATGACTGGGACGGCAACATTGTCTGGGAGTATCAGGACGATTTCCAACATCATGACTTCAGGCGCCTCGCCAACGGCAACACTGTCTATATCGGCTGGGAACCGGTTCCCGCCGATATTGCCGCCAAGATCCACGGCGCCGAAGCCGGCACCGAATACGGCGAGGATAAAATCATCTGGGGCGATTATCTCCGCGAGGTGAACCCGGCCGGCGAAACGGTATGGGAATGGCACGCCCACGAGGACGAGACACTGCTGGCCGAGCCGCTGCACCCGATGAGCACGCGCAAGGAGTTCGCCCATTGCAACGCGGTCTCCGAGACGGCGGATGGAGACCTTCTGTTGAGCTTCCGCAAATTCTCGATCATCGCCAAGATCAACAAAGAGTCGGGTAAAACCGTTTGGTACCACCGCGACGACAATTGGGGTCAGCAGCATGACTGCACGATGCTCGACAACGGCAATATTCTGTTCTTCGCCAACGGCATCTGCACGCCGCGCGGCGTCTACACCTCCGCCGTAATCGAATTCAGTCCGGAGACCCGCCAGGACGAATGGAAATATGAAGGGTCGCCGAAACCGAGCTTCTACAGCCCCAATATCTCAGGCGCCCAACGTCTCTGGTCTGGCAATACGCTGATCTGCGAAGGCATGACGGGCCGGATCTTCGAGGTCACGCCGGCCAGCGAAATTGTTTGGGAATATATCTCGCCCTGGTTCGGGCAGTGGCAAGGCGGTCCCGCCAACGGTGTGTTCCGCGCTTATCGTTACGACCCCGACGGGCCGGAGCTCGAAGGCCGCCTCGGATCGGCGGCCTGAATCAATTTTAGGGGGATTTGCGGCCTAAGAAGGCGCGGCGCCGAACATTACGCACACCGCGTTCCCTCTTAGGCAATTCTTCCTGCCCGTGGCAGGGGGTAATTCTATTAACTTAACGGCATTCCCGCCGGATCCAGTCGCTCAGCTTTTCCATCCGCCCGCTGAGCCATGAATCAACGTCATCAATGACCTCAACCTTCCCGTGAGTTATCGGATGGGTTGGCCGGGTCGATAACACCCGTTCCGGCGCGCTGCGGCGTTCCGCATAGATAAAAAACTCGCCGACGCCATTGCGGTAGAGTGCGACCGTCGGCGCATGGGGCTCGGCCATTCCCGGTTTCGTTGGGAAGCGGCCAAAGAAAGTGGCGTGGTTGGGGTCGAACGCCCCTACAGCATACTTATAACGTCGTCCTGTCTCCGGATCCCGGATACCGCCGGGTATGACAGCGAGTCGGTTGCTGAGAGCCATGGTTGCGTTCTCCCTACATCTCGCTCCAGCTTAATTTATGAAGCTCATTGCAATGAGAACCACGGCCAACAAGCCCAGGCTGGCGAGAAGCTGCCGGGACGGCGAAGACTTCATCAGCCCAAGGCTCGAGCTAAGGTGAGCGTCTAGTTTCCAAATCGACATCATGATCAACCTCATGTTCCTATTCGACGCAGAGTTTACGCATCGACACGCCCGCGATCTGTGAAATGCTTCACACAAAGGGACTGAAATCGGCATCCATTGAAAAAATAATCGGACGATTTGAGAGTATCTGCACTCCATTTCAATTCTTGCAACTGCGGCCTAAGCTAATGGCAAGTGGGAATTAACATGCATGTGAGGGAGGCAAGTATGAGCACGGACGCAGCAAAAAATATGGAAAGCGCTGAGGTACAAACCGGTGGCGAAGCGATTGTCGCGGCTCTTTCGGCCGGTGGCATCGACCATTTGTTTTTTACGTCGGGCTCGGAGATCGGTTTCTATCAGGAGGCCATCGCGAAATCCCATGCCCTGGGACACAACAACCCGGTGCGGCTGGTCTCGGTACCCTTGGAGCATGTCAGCCTCAACGCCGCGCTCGGTTATGCCGCCGTGACCGGCAAGCCCGCCGCGACAGCCGCCCATGTGGATTGCGGAACGTTGCATTGGGGCGGCGCCATCCACTCGGCGTGGCGGAGTGGCCTGCCCGTCGTCATGACGGCAGGATTTCCGCCGACGGCAGCGACCGGCACCATGAAAAATGCGCGGGACGAGGGCGGCCATATCTGGATGCAGGAGACCTATGATCAGAACGGCATCGTCCGCGGCTACACCAAATGGGACCATCGGCTGACCTACCAGGACAATCCGGGCACCCTGATGAGCCGCGCCATCCAGGTCGCCAAAACCGAGCCTGCAGGTCCGGTCTATATGAGTATTCCCAAGGAGCTCACCACCCTGCCGATGCGGGAAAGCGGATTTACCACCGCCGACCAACTCGGCATTCCTCGGGCCGCGGTGCCTCATCCCGACGACAGCCAGGCCCTCGCCGAACGATTGATCAAGGCAGAGCATCCGGTCGTCGTCGTCGGTAATTCCGGCCGCAATCCTGATTCGGTCCCGGCGCTGGTGGAGCTCTGCGAGTTGCTCGGCATCGCCGTCGCCGATTGTGCCGTCCGCAACTTTATCTGCTTCCCCTTCACACATCCGCTTTATCAGACGGCCGACACGGTCAAAGAGGCCGATGTCGCACTGGTCCTGGATGTCGAAGTGCCGTGGATTCCGGGGACCGGAGCGCCCGATGGCGCTTATGTCGCGGTTGTCGCCCATGATCCCATCAAGCAACGCATCCCGACCTATGAGTTCACCGCTGATATGCGGATCGCCGCCGACCCGACCTTGACCATCAAGGCGCTCACCGCGGCCGCAACGGCGTTACTCACGGACGCGGATCGGAAACGCATCGAAAAGCGATCAAAGGATTTGGCTCAGACCTCCGCCGCCAGGCGCAAGGCCGATGATGATCTGGCAATCAGTCATAAGGATGACACGCCCATCGATCCGCTCTGGCTGAGTTATCAGATCGGCCAGGCCATTGATGACAATTGTATCGTCCTCGATGACACATTGGGCGGCTCTAGGGTCAGGGATTATCTCCCCTGCACCGACCCCACTTCCTATATCCACAGCCCGGGGTCCAGCGGCGGCTGGGCACCCGGTGCGGCACTTGGCGCCAAGCTCGGTGCGCCCGATAAAGACATCGTCGCGGTGACCGGAGACGGGTTCTACATGTTCGGGACACCGGCACCGGCGATCTGGGCCGCCCAGCAACATAAGGCGCCCTTTATGGTCGTCGTCTACACCAACCGGAGCTACACCACCGGTACGGCGGCCGTGCTCCGGACCTATGGCGAAGACAGCTACGCCGCCAAGGCCGGTTTCGAGGGCGGTTATTTCGACCCGCCCATCGATTTCGCCATGGAAGCCGAAGCCGCCGGCGGGTACGGCGAAAACGTTACGGATCCCGCCGAGATCGGCGCCGCGCTCCAGCGCGGATTGGCGCAGATCAGAGCCGGCAAGCCTGCAGTAATTTCGGTTTGGCTGAAACGCCTGGTCGACGGAAAATAGCCACAGGGAACATCGCCAACAATTTACTTTTTTAAAATGTTCGGTAGACTAACAATAGCGCTGCATTGTCCGGGCTGAACACCGGTAAAAAGCAGGGAGCAGCCGCAAATATTATGCGTTTAGACAGTTTGTTTAGACCAATTGATGGGAGATGATCATGTTTTCTCGAACCTTTCGTTATTCATTAGGGCTCGTCGCTGTTTCCGGCGCGATAACTGTTTCTACTATCGCTTTCCCGGGAACCGCGGATGCAACAGAATTAAAACTCGGGACTTTCGTTCCGCCGCAGCATCTCACCCAACGCGTCATGTTCGGTCCGATGGCCAAGGAACTGGCGGAAAAGAGCGGCGGCGACTTGACGATTAAAATGTTCCCTTCGGGCCAACTCGGCAAAGGACCCGTGCAGCAATATAAACGCGTCCTCGAAAATGCCGCGGACATCACATTTGGCATCCAAAGTTATTCGCCGACACTTTTCCCGCGCACCATGTTGGTCGGCACGCCGCATCTTTGGACCGCAGAGGAAGCGACAAAACGGCTTTGGAATATTCTCGACCCGCACCTGAAAGCGGAATACAGCAAGGTCAAGGTAATCGCACTCTTCACCGCGCCCCCAAATGTGGTTTTATCGAAAAGCAAGAAAATCCGGACGATGGCCGATATGAAGGGCATGAAAATTCGTGCCTCCGGTCGCGACGTCTCCCCTCTGCTCAAATCCTGGGGAGGGGTGCCGGTTGTGACCCCGATCAATCAGGTGTATCGCAGCATGGATACCGGTTTGATCGATCTCGCATTTGTGCCGGTCGCAGCCTTGATCCGTCCCTGGAACCTGCACGAGCAAACCGCGGCGATCGCCGTCGGCATGCCGAACCCGGTTAATCCTCTCTTCGCGTTGATGAACAAAAAGGTCTGGGACGGCCTTACTAAAAAGCAGCAGGAAGCCCTCGACAGCGTTTCCGGCCGCGCTTTGAGCCTCAAAGGCGCACGAGCGTTCGATGAGCTCGATCAGAAGGCCATCGCCTTTGCCAAGAAAAGCGGAAAGATCGACTTCCACGAACTCTCCGCCGCCGCCCGTGCGGATTTCCAGAAGGGTGCCGCCGTTCAGATCGAGGCACAACTCTCGGCGCTTGAGAAAAGCGGAGACAAGGATGCCCGCAAGGTTTATGCGGATCTCCTTAAGTAACCGCAGGTGTTGAACGCAAAACGGTACGCATTCCGTGACTGAACAGCCCGCGGAAACCGGGCCCTCTCTGCA
>JAQCKY010000255.1 GCA_027592155.1 Pseudomonadota bacterium | reverse complement strand
CATCACGGGAATCCCACTCGGCGGCACCACGCAAAACGCCAATAACGACTCCGTTCTGATCAAACAGGAACGTGCTGGGCATCGCCCGGATACCAATGGCGCGGTAGGCAATGAGCTCCGGATCCAAATTAAGCTCAAGCGCGCTTAAATTAAGGCTCTTTGCCGTTTTTGACGCAAGGGCCTTACCCTCCGGATCGACATTGAGGGCGATGACTCTGAATTTATCGCTGTTATATCGCGCGGCGAGGCGATCTAGAGAGGGCAGTTCCCGCAGGCAGGGCGCGCACCAGCTTGCCCAATAGTTCAGCAGGACGACCTTGCCTTGGAAATCGGAGAGGGACACGGTTTCGCCGGTCCCCGTGGTCCAGGAAATCTCCGGACGGGGCAGGCGAACCTTCGCCAAATCAAAATAGCGCATTGCGCCGGTGACGGGCGGGCCGCCGAGCGCTTCTGGGCCGGCCGGCTCAAATCGTGGCAAGAACGCAATGGCACCGATTATGACGGCAAACACCGACAGGCCGATGAGATTCGCTTTTGATTTTGACGCCAATTCGGACCTCGCTCTGGTTCATGCTAAGGTTCACGGATATTGAGGCCAAACTCCGGAAATTAAAGTAAAGATTAGGTGATTGTTCAGGATAGGTTTGATAGAAGATCGTCTTGTTGGCCCGCAAATGTTCAAGAGCACGGTGACAATAATGGCAGAATTCGAAAGTTTCGTTGACGACTATTACGGACGGTTTGTCGATGCTCTTCAGACATTTGATAAAAAACCACTGAACGGGGTCCTGGCCGCCGTTGACCAAGTGATGGAAAACGAAGCGGTGTTGTGGACAGCCGGAAATGGCGGTAGCGCGGCGATCAGCAATCACACTGTCTGCGATGCAACGAAGCTGACCCATTTTCCCGAACTATCCTCTCTCATGTGCCATTCGCTGGCCGCGAATGTTCCGATGATCACGGCGTTGGGGAACGATTACGCCTATGACGAAATCTTTCGGGCTCAGTTGGAATATTACATGAAGCCCAATGATGCGGTTCTGCTGGTCAGCTCCAGCGGAAACTCTCCGAACGTCGTGAAGGCATGCGAATATGCCAACGAAAAGGGTAACGACACCATTGCGTTCGTCGGGTTTAAAGGCGGCAAGCTGAAGGAGATTGCGACGCACTGTGTCTGGGTTCCGGTTGAAAACTACGGCATCGTGGAAGATACCCACCAAAGCCTGATGCATGTGCTCACCCAATATATTCGCGTGCGCTCCGAGGCGCGATTGGGACGGTAAGTTTCGTCCGGAATCTGCAATTTTCCTGGTGTGTTGTTGAATACGACCGTTGCCGTATTTATGTATAGCTAGGTAATACAATCTGCGATTCTCGCCGAATTTGGCCAATTGGGAGCGTATTAGGTTATTCATTTGGTCTGGGGGGGTAATGAAAGCATTAGTAACCGGGGGCGCCGGATTTATAGGCTCTCACACCGCCGACGCGCTGCTCGCGCGGGGTTATGACGTTCGTGTGCTGGACAGTTTGGAAGAGCCTGTTCACCAAGGCGGCCAAATTCCCGGCTACCTCGATCCTAAGATTGAATTTATCCATGGCGATGTTTGCGACCAGACGGTTCTTCTGGAGGCATTGCAGGGCTGCGATGTGGTGTATCACTTTGCCGCGTTTCAGGATTACCTGCCGATATTCAGCCGCTTTTTTCTCGTCAATGCGGTATCGACGGCATCGATATTTGAGCTGATTGTTCGAGAAGGACTTCCGATCAAGAAGGTTGTCGTGGCCAGTTCTCAGGCCGCGATGGGCGAGGGTTTGTACAAAGACGCACAGGGCAAAACCGCCTTACCGGACATTCGATCTCATGAGCAGCTGAAGTCTGGTGAGTGGGACATTCGCCCCCCGGCAGGGTTCGCCGGACCGATGCAGTATCAGCATTCCGATGAGATCGTGAGCAACCCTCAGAACCCCTACGGTCTGAGTAAAATTTCTCAGGAAAGCATCACCATGCAAATGGGACGGCGCTACGGAATCCCATCTGTTGCGATGCGGTATTCCATCGTCCAGGGACCGCGGCAAAGCGTCCATAACGCTTATAGCGGAGCCTGCAGAATCTTTTCGCTTAGCTTCCACGAAGGCCGCGACCCGTCGATCTATGAAGATGGGCAGCAGGTTCGGGATTTCGTAAATATCGAAGACGTTGTCGCCGCCAATATTCTGGTGATGGAAGGTGACCGCGCCAATTTCAATGTATTCAACGTCGGGGGCGATAAGGCCATCACCGTTTCAGAGTTTGCGGAAACGGTGGCGTCCGTGTTTGGGCGCAACGACTTTGAATCTGTACCGTGTGGCAAGTTCCGGTTTGGTGACACGCGGCATATTCGATCGGACGTCAGCAAGTTGAAAGCACTTGGCTGGTCGCCTCAGCGAGACACCCGATATAGCGTCGAAGCTTATCGTGAGTGGTTGAGCGGTACGGAGTCACTCGGCGAGATCTTGAAGCACGCTGAGGCGCAGATGGAAAAACTAAACGTGGTACAGTCGGTTGGTGCGTCCTAACCGGTCGCTTACGTCAGTTGGTAAGAAATTGATTTAACGATGATCCATTATATGTCAGCCGACGGTGTCGGGTCCCCTTGGGTTGCGAACGAGTTGCGTGGCGTTCAGCTGGCGGGGATGCCCTTTGCTTTACATGCACTTCGGATGCCGACCAAGATCGCCCATGAGGCTGAATGGGCGCGGAAGATGAATGATGAGACGAGCGCCATCTATCCTCTCAGTATTCCCTCATTGCTGCTTAGTTTAATTGCCGCGCCATTACTATTTCGGAGCAGATATCTGGCGGCGCTTCTAAATGCTTTCTTTGGTCAGCGGGAAAATTTGCGCGTCCGGATTGCCGCACTCGTCCATTTCTTTGTGGCGGCCGATTGGGCCCGACGAATGCGGAACCAGAAGATCGATTTGCTGCATTCTCAATGGGCTCATTCCGGCGGGACAGTTGCTATGTATGGCGCCTGGCTGCTGAATGTCCCGTTCAGTTTCACTGGGCACGCGGTTGATCTCTTTCGTCAGCGAGTCGCGCTGCGCGATAAAATAAAGCGGGCAGAATTCATCGTTTGTATCTCCGAATTTCACCGGAGGTTCTTTCTTGATAATGGCGCCCGCGAAGATCAGTTAACGACGGTTTACTGCGGGATTGATCTGACTCTGTTTAAGCCTGTCGATAAGGATCGTCCGCGAGATATTTTTACGATCATTTCCGCAGGTCGTCTCATTGAGAAAAAGGGCTTCCACATTCTCATTCAAGCCTGCGGGAAATTGCGTGATCAAGGCCTAACATTTAGGTGCCATATCGGTGGGAGCGGACCTCAGGAAGCCGAATTACGTCAGATGGTGCAGGAATTGAGCCTGGGGGACATTGTTACTTTGACCGGTGAAGCCTTGATGCAGGAAAAGATCCCCGAGTTCATGGCGGCTGGCGACGTGTTTTGTCTGCCCTGCGTTTGGGCCAAGGACGACGATGTTGACGGCTTGCCTCAACTCCTCATGGAGGCGATGGCCTGCGGTTTGCCTGTCGTCTCAACGGAGCTTGTGGGAATTCCGGATCTGGTGATAGATCAACACACCGGATTGCTCGTGACGGCAGAAGATGTTGACGCGTTGGCCGCCAGTTTGGTGTTCGCGATGAAAAACCCTGACCGGCTTGATGCGTTCGTGGCCGAGGGGCACAACCATCTAAAGAATCGATTTAACCTGGATACCTGCCTGGAGCCGTTGCTCGATCAGTACCGCAAACGATTGGAGGCTATCGGATAGGTCGCAACGCCAGTGCGGATGTTGGCGCTCCTACCGAGTAGTTCAGTATTATGATTGTTACACAGACACCTTATAGAGTCAGCTTCGCCGGTGGTGGCACGGATCTTCCCGCGTTTTATGAGAAGGAGTTCGGTGCGGTTCTATCGGCCGCAGTCGACCTCCACATGTATATAACCGTGAGCCCGCGGTTCGACTCCACTATCCGTGTCTCTTACACCCAAACCGAAATCACGGATGGGATTGACGGGATCAAGCATGAGATTGTGCGGGAGGCGCTTCGCCTTACCGACCTTTCGGAACACATTGAAATTACGACAATCGGTGACGTGCCTGCCGGTACCGGAATGGGATCATCGAGCAGCCTGACCGTCGGATTGCTGCACGCGCTCTATGCGTTTCGTGGAGATATCGTTTCTACCAGCCGGATCGCCGATGAAGCTTGCCGGATCGAGATTGAAATTCTTGGGAAACCGATCGGCAAGCAGGATCAATATGCAGCGGCCTACGGCGGCCTTAACTACATACGGTTCAATCCGTCAGGCACCGTAGAGGTGGAGCCTGTGCCGGCGCGCCAAGAAACGCTGAGACAGATTGAGGACTGGACCTTAATTTTTTACACGCAACAGCAGCGCAACGCCGATACGATTCTCCAGAAGCAGACGGATGGGACGGCCGATAAGATGTCCGTGTTACGCCAAATGCGCGATCTCGCCAGCGAGATGCGTGGACCGTTGACGGGGGGCGGCGATCTCAACGAATTCGGACGTTTGTTGCATGAAGGTTGGGAGTTAAAGCGGTCCTTGGGATTTGGGATCACGACCACCGATGTTGATGAATGGTACCAGAACGCCCGAAAGGCTGGCGCGCTCGGCGGAAAATTGCTGGGTGCCGGTGGCGGCGGATTTCTTTTGGTGTTTGCACCGCCGGATCGGCATGACGATATTCGAAAGGCATTGGGCGCTCCGAAAGAAGTC
>JAQCKY010000254.1 GCA_027592155.1 Pseudomonadota bacterium | reverse complement strand
ACGTTGTTCTTGGTGGGGAAGCTGCCGGTCATATGGCAGGCCCGGATTCTGAGGCTGATCATGACCGGCAGATTAGAGGCCTCGGAAAGCTCGAACGCTTTCTCGGTCATATCGACGATATGGGCTTGGTCGTAGCGGGGATCGATCAGCGGAATGGAGGATTTCATCGCCGCAGAATGGGTGCGTTCCTGGAGGATCGAGGCGCCTTCGCCGTAATCTTCGCCGATGATGATGATTGCCCCGCCGATGACGCCGGAGGATGCGAGATTCGATAGCGCGTCGGATGCGACGTTGGTGCCGACGACGGATTTCCAGCAAACCGCGCCACGCAGCGGATAATTTATGGAGGCGGATAACAGCGCCGCCGCGCCGGCCTCGGAGGCGGATTGTTCGTATTGAATGCCCATCGGCGCCAGGATTTCGTCGCTGGCATCGGCGAGCACATCGATCAAATGGGACATCGGCGCGCCGGGATAACCGCCGACATAAGCGACCCCAGCCTGCAAAATTGCCTTGGTCACCGCCAATATGGTCTCACCGTGGAAGACGTCTCCGTCGCCCAACTGAAGCTTTTTGATTTCAGCCTCAAAAGACCGTTCGCTGCCCTTAAGGGGGCGTGCGACTGTTATACTTCCGTCCATGACCTTACCTGCCGTTTATATAGAGCGCGGTTCAAAAATTCACCGGTTTCGCCATATTGTTTGGTAGACGAACAATATGTCAGTATCATACTTTCGCGCCGCCGCAAAGTATAATGGAACCAGTCTAAAGCGGCTTTTCAGTTTGGCTATATTTATCTGGATCGGAACGAAATTTGCCCGATAGCCCCCTAGATCGTCCTTCGGTACACGCAACCCCGGCAATGACCAAAATCCCATTTTCCACCGAACGCCTGATCCGTTGGGGAGACTGCGATCCGGCGGGCGTCGTCTACACCCCGCGCGTCCTTCATTTCGCCCTTGAAGTTATCGAGGATTTCATCGTGTCCGTGGTGGGACTGGGGTGGGGCCGGTTGCTCAACGAATTTCGCATGGGGGCGCCCAGTGTGCATTCGGAGATCGACTATCTCCGGCCGCTGAAGGTCGAGCAAACGGCGACCGTCGTGCTATATATCGAAAGAGTAGGGGGCGCGTCTGTGAACTATCGGATTGAGATGCTCGACGAAGGTGGGGCTGTCTGTTTCTTGGTTAAACATACGAGCTGTTACGTCAATAACGACAGCTTTAGTCCGGTGGCGATACCGGAGGATGTAAAAACCAAGATGCTGGCTTATCAAGAAGCGTGCCGCTGACAATTACTCGAACGGAGAAAGATGATGGCGCTAGAAGAATTTGAAACATTGATCAAACAAGTTACCGCGGCGGTTAAGAATGACACCCTAGATTCCGCTTTGGCGGACCGTCTCAACGGTGAATTTTCCGCCAATAGCGAAACCTTCAAGGCAATCCAAAGCGCCTGTTCCCAGGGGATCAGTGAAGGCTGGATGTGCGAGCAGGAATATGGCGGCATAAAGTTCGGCCGTGTGATCAAGGATATCGATGGTTTCAGCGTCGATGTGGTGCAGATGAAAGATGTCGTCGGCCCACACCACCGCCACCCCAAGGGCGAGATCGATATGGTGATGCCGGTCAGCGCCGATGCAAAATTCGATGGTCATGGCGGCGGCTGGGTCGTTTATGGGCCCGATAGCGCGCATAAGCCGACGGTGACGGACGGTGAAGCCATCGTGCTCTATCTTCTGCCCGACGGTGAGATTGAGTTCACCCGGTAGGCGCCGTCGAAACCCAGTAGAGCCGCCCTTAACAGAACCTGACCACACCAAAAATGGCATCCGCAGCGATTTCCGTCATTCAACTATCGCTGCTGGTCGTCGCTGGGTTGGCGATCGCGGGTGGCTTGCTGTTGGTCCTGATGGATCTGGGCGGAACAGAGCGACGGGCGTCGGAAAGCGGACGCCCATTCGCCATACGGCTCGCCGCGTTCTGGTCACTGGTGAGCGATGTTTCCTGGTCCGGCCTGCTTGGCTGTTATGCCCGCTTCTGGGGCGAGGGCCTTGAGCGATTTACCCATTACTGGTTTGGCGGTTCCGACCGAAACCTCATTTCGGGTGGTTTGTTTATTTTCATCGTGCTCGTCGGGATACCGTTGGCAGCCGCGTTCAACGCTCTCCGGGGCGGCTCGGCATTTCTGATAACGGTAATTACGATCCTCGCCCTGTGTGCGGTGTTGCTGGCGGTGCTGACCGAGACAAGAGCCGCGGCGAATATTCGTGCGACGCTGGCGGTCGTTTTTTTTGCCGGCGCGTTTGTATTCGTACCCGCTTATACCCTGATCTCATTGACTGACCGCATCATCCATATCCCCGTCGGACATGCTGCGATCGGCAGCGTCATTCTTTTGCCGCTGCTTTATATTCCCTGCCTTTCCTTAGCGATTGGGGCCAACGCCGTATTTGGCGCCGATTTTGGCAATCGACGACGGTGGGCCCGGTTGACGAAATTCCTCACCGCATATTTTGCCATGCTCCCCGCGGCTTATCTTCTGGTTTTTGGCACCTTGGTATTCGGCCATATCGCTGTTCCGAGCGACGCAGTTCCCCTGGATTGGCAGACTCTTATCCCCGGCATCGGCTTCACCGCGCTAGCACTTGCCGTGACGTACATTCTATTGCTGACGACCTCGACCAGCGGCCATGCTGTCGGAAACTGGATATTGGCATTTATCGGGGTGACGGCGGTCTCTGTCATTGCGACGAACGTTGACGGTAATTCTCTCGATCAGGTTTTTGGGATAGGCGTAGACGGCTCGTTGAGTCTCGGTCCGATGTTCTGGGTCCATCATGCTGGCTTTGTTTTGATCGGGATAACCGCAATTGGCGCCATCGTCGCGGGTTTGATGAAGGCTTTTTTGGCGTTTCTACCGAGCGGATTGGCGAAGCGCCACAGCCTGGCGGTAACTGGCGTTTTTGCAATCGGTATGGGAATCGCCGGTGGGAGCTTAGGAATTTTGTTGCCCTAGGGAAATTCACTTAAGTTCCCTCTCTGCCCCTAGGGGCGGAGAGGGTTAGGGAGAGGTGGGGGGCTTTCTGATTTCAGTCCTGATGGTTTCCGGGACGGCTTCCAAATTTTCGTGGATCTCATTGTTCCAGAAACGAATTACCCGGTAACCCCGAGCGTTTATGACTTGGGTTCGTTCCAGGTCCTTTTTTATGGTTTAAGGCATGTTGGCCACCATCAATTTCGATCGCCAGTTTGTATGCGGGAATCGCGAAATCTACGATAAAGGAATCTATTGGATGTTGCCTTCTAACCTTGACAGGAAATCTTAACTCTCGAAGCACCCTCCACAGAATCCGCTCTGCTTCAGTAGAATTCTGATGTAATCCTCTAGCTTGCATCGTACTGGAGCGAACGGTCATCCCCACCTCACCCGGCGCGCGGGCGCGCCACCCTCTCCGCCCCTCCGGCGGCGAGGGTAATTTGGTTGGCCTATCGACCAGGGGGCCAATCCATTAACGCCAGAACCCGTCCTTATCGATCTGGTGTAACGCGTCCATCTCTACCTTAGACGGGGCTGGTGTTTCGCTCAGGTCCGGGGCCGATCGGAGATCCCAGCCGGTGTTTTCCTTGATTTCTTCCAGGGTATGGCCCGGATGGATCGATGAGAGATGCAGAGCATTTTCGGGACCATGGGGCCGAAGAATGGCACGGTCGGTGATCACGGCGGCGGGACCGCCACCCTCAAGACCGGCCTTTTTACGGCTATCGCCGCCGTCGATGAATCCTGGCGAGGTGATATAGCTCACCCTTTCCACCAAACGGCGCTTTTGGTGATTCATGATGGCAATCAGGCGTCCCGCCATCGCCGCGATATCGGGTGCGCCGCCGGAGCCCGGCAGTTTTACGGTGGGGTTGTCGGTGTCGCCGATATAAGACGTATTGATGTTGCCGAAGCGGTCGATCTCGGCACCCCCGATAAATCCGGCATGGACCCGCCCCCCGCTGAGCAGTCCCATGACCTGGATCAGCCCGGTGGTCCAGGCGGCGTCCAGTTGATTGGGGCCATCGCACATGGTGTAGAGCATGCCGTCGGCAGGCTCGTATCGCGCCACGCCACTTTCGAACAGCCCGACCGCATTGGGCGCGTGGGTCAGGCGGGCAACGCCATACGCGGTAATCGGAAGCCGCATGCCGACAAAAATCCGCTCGCTGTCCTTGATCTCGCGCGCCGCCGCGATGATCATTAACTCCTGTGTCGAATAATCGGCCATTATCTGTTCGCCATCTTAAATGGATTAATGCAATTGCCTGAGCTCACGTCGCTTAAAGCCCTACTGTTTGATCTAGACGGTACGCTCACTGATACCGACGATCTACATTTCGACGTCTGGCGGGCGATGCTGGCCGAACAGGACCTTCGCATTGACCGTGGGTATTTCGATGAACATCTGAGCGGCGGCAGTAACGACGAAATACTGCAACGGATCGTTCCAAAGTTCTCGGAAGCGGAGCGCGCCGCATTCGCCGCCGCAAAGGAACGCGCATTTCGCCAATCCGCGACGGCATTGACGCCGACGCCCGGGCTGGGTCGGGTACTGGATTGGGCCGCTACCCTGGGCTTGAAAACCGCCGTTGTGACCAGCGCCGAACCCGAAAATGTCGAATTCATGCTGGGCGCACTCGATCTACGGGACCGATTCGAGACCATCGTCATGGCCGGTGACGCCGCATTCGCGAAACCCCATCCCATGCCTTTTGAAATGGCGTGCGGCAATCTGGGCGTTTCCCC
>JAQCKY010000253.1 GCA_027592155.1 Pseudomonadota bacterium | reverse complement strand
GAGCCGGTCGCCGCCGTGGTTGCCGAAACCCGCGCCCAGGCCGAGGACGCCGCCGAACTGATCGACGTCGACTGGGTACCGCTTCCTGCGATCACCAATGCCGAGGCTGCTTTAGAGCCGGGCTCGACCAAGATGCACGCGGAATTCGACAGCAATCTCTGCTGGGAACGGCTGATCGACGAAGGCGATGTCGATGCCGCCTTCGCGCGCTCCAAGGTCGTGATCGAGGAAGAGTTCATTTTCGGCCGCCACACCGGGGTGACCATGGAAGGCCGCTCTTTGATGGCCGACTTCGATCCCGGCGAGGAGACCCTGACCGTCTATCAATCCACCCAGGGCCCCCATATGGCTCAAGCGCTGTACGCCAAACATCTGGGTCTGGAGGAACATAAGGTCCGCCTTATTTGTAAAGATGTCGGCGGGGCTTTCGGGCTTAAGGCCCATGCTTATGGCGATGAATTTACCACCGCCGCCCTGGCGCTGATGCTGAAACGGCCGGTCAAATATATCCCCGACCGGCTGGAATCCTTTCAAGCGGACATCCACGCCCGCGATCACAGCATCAAGGCAAAGATCGGCGTTTCCGAGACCGGCAAGATCGAGGCCATCGAGATAGATGACCTGACCGGCATCGGGCCGTTCTCCATGTATCCGCGGTCGAGCGCGATTGAGACCAACCAGATCCTCAACCTCACCGGCGGGGTTTATACGCTGGAAAACTACCGCGCGCGGGGCCGCGTTGTCTTCCAGAACAAGGCGATGATGTGTCAGTACCGCGCCGTCGGCCATCCCATCGCGACCCTGGTGACCGAGGCGCTGGTCGAACTGGCCGCCGCCGAGCTCGACATGGAATCCCTCGAACTCCGCAAATTGAACTACGCGCCGGACGATGACTATCCGCGTAAATCCGTCGCCGGTATTCCGATGGAGAACCTCTCCCACAACGAGGCGTTGGAAAAACTGCGGACCATGATCGGCTATGACGATCTCCGCGCCGATCAAGCCGCCTTGCGCGAAAAGGGCATCTATCGGGGCATCGGCTTCGGCGCGCTGATCGAGGTGACCGGCCCGGGTCCGGGTTTCTACGGCGCCGGCGGCGCGCCGATCTCGGCCCAGGACGGCGCGACCATTCGGCTCGATGCCAAGGGCAACATCATCGTCGCCAACGGCGTCACCGAACAGGGGCAGGGTGCGGAATCCATCGTCGCCCAGATCGCCGCGACCGCCATGGGGGTCACCATGGACAAGGTTAAGGTCCAGACCGGCGATACCGACATCACCCCCTACGGCGGCGGTACCTGGGGCTCGCGTGGCACCGGCATTGCCGGCGAAGCGACGGTTCAGGCAGGAAAAGCTTTGCGCAATCAGGTCTTGGAGGTCGCGGGCGTCATGCTGCAGGCCGAACCCCAGACCCTGGATATTCGCGAGAACAAGATCGTCGATATGGATAACGGCAATGAGCGCATGGAGCTCGCCGAGATCGGCCGTGTTGTTTATTACCGGGGCGATACCCTGCCCAAGGAATTCCAAGCTGAATTGATCGCGACCCGCCATTACGTGCCGAAGGAATATCCCTTTTCCTTTACCAACGGCATCCATTGTTCCCATGTCGAGGTCGATGTGCGGACCGGTTTCGTCAAATTACTCAAACATTGGGTGGTCGAGGATTGCGGTACGGTCATCAACCCGATGCTGGTCGATGAACAGGTCCGGGGCGGCGTGGTGCAGGGCATCGGTGGCGCGCTCTACGAGGAATGCCTTTACAGCGACGAAGGTCAGCTGCTCAACGGCAACCTCGCGGATTATCTCGTGCCGATGGCGGCGGAGATGCCGGATATCGAGGTTGGCCATGTTTGCAGCCCGACCGCGGAATCCGAGATCGGCGCCAAGGGCGCGGGCGAAGCGGGCACCGGCGGTGCGCCGGCGGCAATCTTGAACGCCGTCAACGACGCGCTCCGGCCGCTCGGCGGAAAAATGACGCAAAACCCGATGACGCCCGAGCGTATCTTGAGAGCTTTGGGGAAATTATAGGCGGCGAGTTATGTCTGACCAAAAAGGCCTCTCCATCCATGATCGTCCGAACAGTTATATCGGGCGCAGCGTTCCCCGGCCCAATGCAAAGCGGCTCATGCAAGGGCGGGGCACCTATGTCGATGACATAAAGCTCAAGCGCATGACCCATGTGGTCTTCGTGCGCTCGCCCCACGCCCATGCGGAGATCGTTTCCATCGACAAATCGGCGGCGGAGACCTCCCCCGGCGTGGTGTCCGTGGTGACCGGGGCCGAAATGGCCGAGAGCTGCGAGCCCTGGGTCGGGGTGCTGACCCATCTGGCCGGCATGAAATCCGCTCCCCAGCATTGCCTCGCCATCGACCGCGCCTGCTGGCAGGGTGAGCCGATTGTTGCCGTCGTCGCCGAGACCCGCGCCCAGGCCGAGGATGCCGCCGACCTTGTGGCGATTGACTGGAAGGTGCTACCCGCGGTCACCGAAATGCGGACGGCGCTCGATCCGTCGACCCCGGTCATCCATCCCGATCTCGGCGATAACCTTTGTTGGCAACGGGAATTCGAAGAAGGCGACGTCGATGGCGGTTTCGCCAAATCCGATGCGGTCGTCGAAAAGACCTTCACCTTCGGCCGCCATACCGGTGTTACCCTGGAGCCCCGCGCGATCCTCGCCGATTACGATCCCGGCGAGGAGTTCCTGACCGTCTATCAGTCGACCCAAGCGCCCCATATGTTGCAGAACATTATCGCCACCCAGCTTGGCCTCGAGGAGCATCGGGTACGGGTGATCTGCAAGGATGTCGGCGGCTCCTTCGGTATCAAGGTGCATACCTACCCCGATGAAATCGCCACGGCGGCGCTGAGCCGCCGTCTCAACCGGCCGGTCAAATTCATCGCCGACCGGCTGGAGTCCTTCCAGACCGACATCCATGCCCGCGACCACGAGATCAAGGCCCGCATCGGCATCTCGAACGACGGCACCATCAACGCCATGGAAATCGACGACGTCACCGGCGTCGGCCCCTATTCGATGTATCCCCGTACCAGCGGCATCGAAGCCAACCAGATCGTCAATCTCGTCGGCAGCACCTATGACATTCCGGCGTACCGCGCAAAATGCCGGGTGGTATTCCAAAATAAGACGATGATGTGCCAATACCGGGCGGTCGGCCATCCGATTGCCATGGTCGTCGCCGAAGGGCTGGTCGAACTGGCCGCCGCCGAGATCGGCATGGATGCCCTGGAAGTGCGCCGCAAGAACCTGGCGGCTGATGACAGCTATCCCCGGAAATCGATCACCGGCATGAGTTTCGAAAGCCTCTCCCACCACGCCGCCCTCGACCGATTGCTGGAGATGATGGATTACGACAATCTCCGTGCCGAGCAGGCTGCGTTGCGCGAGAAGGGTATTCATCGCGGCATCGGCTTCGCCACCATCATCGAGGTCACCAACCCGAGCCCGGCCTTCTATGGTGTCGGCGGCGCGCGCATTGCGGCGCAGGACGGCTGCACCATCCGGCTCGACGCCAAGGGCAATATCCATTGCGCCATCGGCGTGACCGAACAGGGGCAGGGGACCGAAAGCGTTATCGCCCAAGTGGCGGCGACGGCGGTCGGCGTGCCGATGGACCGGGTCCGGGTCCTGACCGGCGATACCGATGTGACCCCCTACGGCGGCGGCACTTGGGCGTCCCGGGCGGCGGGCATCGGCGGCGAGGCGGCGGGTCTGGCTGGCAGAGCCTTGCGGGAAAACATTCTCGAGGTCGCCGGCATCATGCTGCAGGCCGAGCCGGAAACTCTGGACATTCGAAACGGGCAGGTCGTCGATATGGCCGACGGCACGGAACGCCTCGGCCTCGATGAAATCGGCCGGGTGGTCTATTACCGGGGCGATACGCTGCCGAAGGATTTCCAGGCCGAACTGGTCGCGACCAAGCATTACGTGCCGAAGGGTTATCCCTTTGCCTTTACCAACGGCATCCATGCGTCTTACCTGGAAGTCGACACCAATACCGGCTTCGTCAAGCTCCTCAAACATTGGGTGGTCGAGGATTGCGGCACCGTCATCAATCCGATGCTGGTCGACGAGCAGGTGCGGGGCGGCGTGGTGCAGGGCCTCGGCGGTGCGTTCTACGAAGAATGTCTCTACAGCCCCGAGGGGCAGTTGCTCAACGGGAACATGGCGGATTACCTGGTCCCGATGGCTGGCGAGATGCCGGATATCATTGTCGACCATATCGAAAATCCCTCCACCGATTCCGAACTCGGCGCCAAGGGTGCGGGCGAAGCCGGCACCGCAGGCTCTCCGGCGGCGGCCCTGAACGCCGTGAATGATGCCCTGCGGCCCTTGGGCGCGACCTTGTCGGTAAACCCGATGACGCCGGAACAAGTTCTCCGCGCGCTAGGAAAATTTAGGCTTTCGAAACTCCGGTAAATCCCCTCTCTGCCCTTGGGGGCGGAGAGGGTTAGGGAGAGGTGGGGGCTGTCGATCCTCATGGTAGGGAATCACACGACCCCAATGCATCTCCGCCGACGCGATCAGTTCAACAATATATCCGTTTCGGCCACCCCACCTCACCCGGCACGCAATGCGTGCCACCCTCTCCGCCCCACCGGTAGAGAGGGTTTGGCTAATGCATCCAAATCATCCACCAACGTTCACACTTTCGTGAGCAAGTTTGCTGTGCTATGAAGAATTAACGTCGGCGATCTAGACCGGCTGTCCGTCATCAAAACATTTGGGACTATTGAGCCTGTTATCTAACGGAGGATTTGGCTCCTCTTG
>JAQCKY010000252.1 GCA_027592155.1 Pseudomonadota bacterium | reverse complement strand
ATCCCCTACGTCAATCGGATTGCCGAATTGAAACTCGACTGCCTGTTCGCCGATCGCCCGAACCTCAAAACCTGGTACGCCGAGATAGCCGGGCGGCAAACCTTCAAGCAAGCCGTCACGGCATATGACGAGGCGAGCTATCTGGATTTGATGGCCAAATCGGGGCACGAACACCAGACGATGGTCGAAGAGATTCTTGAGGAAGCGTCCTTTTTGTACCTGTGACCTAGCGTCCGAACGAGGTCGGCTGACAGAATTGGCGAACCCGTTTCAGCTCCCGGCACACTTGAGTTGCACGCGCCTGGTTGGGGAGCGGCCCGGCAACCAGCCGATGGAACACGCCTTTACCCGGCCCGAGATTCACTTGAACGACCTGATGACTGAGAGTACCGAGTTGGAGGCGATGGGCACGACGCAGTTGAGACCAGCCCCGATCCGCCGCTCGCTTGGATCGATAAGACGCGATATGCACGCCGGCACCGGATTTACTGGACGATGCGGTGGAGTTGGCCGGCGATGATTTTTTCGCCGCGGCGCTCGCCTTGGGCTGGATCGCGGCCTCAATGGCTTTGCGCTCCGCGGCATCTTCCGCCGGCGTGATCAGTTTGCCTTCGCGGAGTAATTCCAATTTCCGGACCTGGTCAGCCGCCACCAGGAGGTCCTTTGGCGCCGGCACTGGCACGGCACGGATAGACCGGGAGGCCGGCAGCAAACCATCAATGATCGTCGTGCGCTCGGCCCCATGTTGACGCACGGTAATGGCGCGCAATTCAAGAGCCCTGCGAATCGCCTGTAGGCGTTGGGTAATCTGTTGTGTATCGGGGACCGGGCGGTCGAGCCCGGCCGCGGGCGCGGGCTTGGTCAGCGGGAGCAAGGCGCCGACATTTGCGGTCCGGCGGACGGCGAATTCTTGCGGCGTAATTAAACCATCGTCCCGAAGACGCCGCAACGTCACGAAGCGGGAAATTGTGTTGGCTTCGCCCTCGCTCGCCCTCACCGATGCAGCAGAAGGCGCAGCCATTGCAGGCGCGGCGGATCGGGGTGCCATGGGCGGCTGTGTCATTGGCGGCGCGCCGAGTGCCGGTGCCCTATTTTGCCCCTGAGGACTAGATCCGCCCTGCATCAAGGCAAGATTAATTCGCGCAAGATCGGTAACCGACTGCGCGCGCAAGTTATTCCAGATCACCAATTTCTGGCGTTCGTCGGGACGCATGGCGAGAACCGCTTCATAGCTTGCCTTGGCCTGCTCAAGCTGTCCGGTCTGCTGGAAAATCAGGGCCTTGCCAATCAAGGCATGCACATCGCGGGGATTAGTGCGGAGGGATTTGTCGAACAGCGCCTGGGCCGCCAACAACTCACCCTTGGCGAGCTTACCGAGGGCTTGTTCTGACAGAGTAATGCTATCGGCGGGGGTGGATTGCCGTTTAAAGCTATCGAAGAAGCCGCCATTGGAGATGGACTCGCAACCAGCGAGCAGCAAAACCAGCAGGGAAAGACCTGCCAGGCGTGTCGTCTTGAAGCGCCGATTTTCGCGCCCCATTCAGGAGCCCCCGCAATTTTTGGCCGAAATCAGGGCTCACTATATATTGTATGGCTCTCCGCTACAACATGCTATCGATTGTGAGTGTCAAAACTATCATCGTATCCTCAATATCTAGGGTTAACCCTCAACACGCTTCAATTTAGCCCGGATTTCCTTGAGAATCTTACCATCCCTCACCCGAAAGAAACGGAGATCGAGACCGTCATCGGTCAGCGTCCGGTCATAAGTTTGGATCTCATAACTTCCGGCGGCAGTGATCAGCATCATATTGACGGTTAGCGTGTCACCCTCGATTCGCGACCAGACATAAGGCTCGCCCTTTAACGGATCCAAGGGGATCGCTCTGCCGAATTTATTGCGGCGCATGGCGGAACCAAAAACGCCCTCTCGGCGTGTGTCCTGAAAAGTGACCTTAAAAGTGCTCTTTTTTTGTGTTTTGTCGGTCCGGTAGGTAACTGTCGACCACTCGACCGTAAACCCACCGTCTTTCGCCTTTTCGATCTTAACGTCAAGGTCGCGGATGGTGACGTCTTTATCGCTCTGCATCAGCGTTTTGCCGACATATCGACCAAGAAACGCCGAAACCGGTTTATCGGCGGCGGATACCGGGACAGGAACGGTCAGCGTCAATCCCGCGATGGCTAAAACGATTCCAACCGTTGTGACAATCTTCCGCATTATCCACTCCTCGAGAACAGCATTTATGTTTTGCGGCATCGTAATACCAGGTTGATCACCTTACTGTGATAGCGCTCACAGGCGGTAAAGGACCGTTTGGCCCTCTCCGGGTTCAAACATGTTTTATATATGGGAAGCGCGGGCCTGTTCCGCCAGCCATAGACCGGGATCGGTCAACTCATTCCCACTTGGCGGAACCAATGCGACCGGATAGCTTTTAGCACCTATAACATCTCAGCGGCGCGACCAGGAGGGTTTTCCCAATGCCGGTTTTCGGGACGAGCAACGAGGCGGTCAAAAAATTCAAGGGAATCCACCTCTATCATTTTTGGCTTTCCAGCTGTTCTCAGCGGGTACGAATCGTTCTGGCCGAAAAGGGCCTCGATTGGGAAAGCCATGAAATTGATCTGGAGAAACAGGAGCACGCGACCGAAGAGTATCAATCGATCCACCCCGATGGTTTGGTGCCGGCGATGGTCCATGACGGCGTCGTCCATATTGAATCCATCGACATCATCGACTACCTCGACACCACCTATGCCGATCCGCCATTGCGCCCAACCGAGCCGGCGGCCCTGGTGGAAATGCATGACTGGATGGAGCTCGCCGACGACGCTCAGCATAGCCTGAAACTGTTAACCCACGAGTTCCTGTTTCGCGCCCATCCGATGCCCCAAGAGGTCCTGGCCGAATTTGTCGTTAACCATCACAACGATGAACTCTGTGAATTCATGAAAGTATTTGCCTCGGAAAACGGCTTCCCCAAAGACGAGATCGAAGAGGAACTGCAAATCCATTACGATCATTTCGTCACGCTCGACGACGTCTTAGCCGAGTCCGAGTGGCTGGTCGGAGACCAATTCACACTCGCCGATATCGCCTGGGTACCGAACATTCACCGGCTGAAACTGATGCAATATCCGTTGGAGCGTCACCCCAATCTCGCGCGCTGGTACGAGGCGATCAAGCAGCGCCCAAGCTATGTCGCCGGGCTCGCCGATCTGGAACCGCCACCCGCCGCCGAGGCCTTCAGAGCGTATAGCAAAGATCGCGCCGGGCGCGGCACGGGCATCGGAAATTACCGGCCGCTCACAGCTTAAGACTTATTATATAGAGCCCATTATATATAGAGGCCCATTATATATAGAGACTCGGCAGATGGATGGCCCGGAAGGACGAAAAATCTTTCGCCTCGTCCGAGCGGTCGAGCAGTTCGAGATCGAAAACCACTTCCGCCTCGGCGTCGTGCGTAACTTCAATCAGGCGCGCCGTGCGCCGGGCATCGCCCCGATTGCTTTCGCTGGGCCGGCCGTCGCCGTCGAAACGGCAGCAGGCAAAATCGCCGAACACGTTACCGGTCTTGGGCAGCGCAATCGCGCCGCCTTGTGAACTGGCATAAATCTTCTCGCCTTTCTCGCCGCCAAACGCCCAGACCTGTTTGACTGTTCCTTCGGCCTCATCGACCTCATATTCGACCAACCGGCTATAACTATCGGCGGGCGCCATACGCGGATTGAACGGCACCGCGCGGCAATTGCCGTTATCGAAACACAAAATTGTGCCCGTCTCGGTGAAAGACGGATCGTGCTGGTGAAAGGGCCATTCGACGTCCCCCTCCGGGGTCAGCAGATATTTCTGCCATGCGGCACCCCAGCCGGAGTGATCGCCGATAATCCATTTCAGGTCGCCCGACGTGCGGCCAATTTTGACGACCGCATCCTGATGGCGGATGGAGAGGATGAAGCTGTCATCTGCAGGGTCGTAGTCGAGGCCGTTGCTGTGGCTCCAGTCACCATCCCCCCCTGCACCGCCGCCCTCCCCGATTTGACCGAGTAATAGCAAATGCGTTCGGTATCCAGAATATCGAACAAGTTTATCTCATTGACGATTTTTCCTGAGCGGTCGAACTCGACAATCACATCACCTTTGACATCCGCTGGTGCCCTAGGGGCATTCGGGTCCGTCTCACTGGTCGGATAAGCATCGAGGCGACGCAATTCGGTACCGATGGCAAAGAAATTGCCGTTGGGTAGTTCCATCGCCGCATGATGGAGGCCCTGCACGCCGAGTTCGATCCCGCCGCCTACCGTGCCGCGGCTGCCGACCGCCGGGCTCGACCAACGGCCGATCTCATTGCCCAGCATATCCACCTCGACGATCGCGCCCCGGGTCACATACATGATGTTGCCGTTTTGCAGCCGCCGGAAATCGGCAAGGTTGCCGCCGGCGTTAAATATCCAAACGACCTCGGCCTTTTCGTTTATGGCGACGATCCGGCCATTCCCAGGGCCACTCTCGGCGGCCCCGGCGTTTCGAAGCGCGAACAAAATTAGACCCGGCTCTCGCCGTTCAGGAAGGCAGGTCCGGATTTGGAATATCGGAAAATCCATCGGCAGCGGCCCGGTCTCAATGACATCCGAGCACGCCTCTCCGGACGGCGCACCGCCATCATCGCAAAGGGTGAGCGTTATCTCGTAAGAGGTCTCGGGTTTCAGACCGAGCACCGGAACCACGGAGGCCAGCCTGCCTGAAGGCTCGATCACGTGACGCCAATTTTCACCGCCTCCAGAAAC
>JAQCKY010000251.1 GCA_027592155.1 Pseudomonadota bacterium | reverse complement strand
CCGTTGAACAGATCGAACGGCTTCGACCCGCCGTCGTTGTCACCATCGATTCACCGGATTTCACCCTGCGCGTTTCCAAGAAGCTAAAGGGTAAGGGGATTCCTCTGGTGCATTATGTGGCACCGACAGTGTGGGCTTGGAAGTCGGGGCGCGCACAAAAAACCGCCGAGTTTCTTGATCATATGATGGCTTTGCTTCCGTTTGAGCCGCAATTTTTTGACAAAGTCGGGTTGGATTGCACGTTTGTCGGACATCCGGTTGTTGATAGCGGTGCCAAAAACGGCGATGGGCCGGCCTTTAGGAAGGAGCATGGTGTTCCGCCAAACGCCACGCTTCTTTGCGCCTTACCGGGCAGCAGAGCGGCTGAAGTTCGCCGACTCATACCGGTATTTCGTGAGGTGTTCGATCTCCTCGCTCGCGATATCCCGAACCTCTATATCGTCATGCCAATCGCCGATGGTGTTGCGGAGGAAATTAGGCAGGCGACCGCTCGTTGGCCCGCCGGCATCATCTTTGTCCAGGGAGAGGTGGCTCGCCATGATGCTTTTGCCGCGTCGAACCTCGCCTTGGCTGCCTCGGGGACGGTGTCCTTGGAACTGGCGGTGGCCGAGGTGCCGACGGTGATTACCTATAAGCTGAACCTGATTTCCACTTATCTGGCGCGGATACTGGTGAAAGTTCGATTTGTGAACCTGATCAATTTGCTCTTGGACAAAGAAGCAATTCCAGAACTTATTCTGGAGAAATGCGTGCCATCGCGGATCGCCGCCAGTGTCTGGACGCTGTATGACGACGCCGAGGCTTGCTCAGAACAGATCGCCAATGCGCGGGAGGCTATCGCAAAACTCACCGTCGCTAATACCTCGCCGAGCGAACGTGCCGCGCAGGTCGTTCTCGCCCACGTCACCGTGCCAAGCTTTGCAGGGTGGCGCGCGCCTTAGCACACACCAGCCCTATTCGTCGGAACGGTTAGCCCCGTTTATCGATCATCAGGTAATCGCGGCGGTCTTGGCCGGTGTAGAGCTGGCGTGGGCGTCCGATCCGCTGATCGGGGTCCTCGACCATTTCATTCCATTGGGCGACCCAGCCAACCGTGCGGGCAACCGCAAAAATCACGGTAAAGAGATTGGTCGGGATGCCCATCGCCCGGAAGATAATGCCGGAATAGAAATCCACATTGGGATAAAGCTTACGCTCGACGAAATACTCGTCTTCCAAGGCGATTTTTTCCAGCTCCATGGCGAGTTCAAGAAGCGGGTCTTCGACACCCAACTCACCCAGAACTTGATGACAGGATTCCTGCATGACGCGGGCGCGGGGATCGAAGTTCTTGTAGACCCGATGGCCAAAACCCATGAGGCGGAAAGGATCGTCCTTGTCTTTGGCGCGTTTGATGAATTCGGGGATATTGTCGACGCCTCCGATCTCTTCCAGCATATTGAGCACCGCCTCGTTCGCGCCACCGTGGGCGGGGCCCCAGAGGGAAGCAATGCCGGCGGCGATGCAGGCGAAAGGATTGGCACCGCTTGATCCGGCCAAACGAACCGTGGACGTCGATGCGTTCTGCTCGTGGTCCGCATGGAGGATCAAGATTTTGTCCATCGCGTTCGCGAGAACCGGGTTTACGACATAGTCTTCCGCCGGATTGGCGAACAGCATGTGCAAAAAGTTTTCGGAATAGCGCAGGTCATTGCGCGGATAAACAAAGGGCTGCCCAATTGAATATTTATACGCCTGCGCGGCGATCGTCGGCATTTTCGCCAGTAGACGATAGGAGGCGACCATACGGTGCCATGGATCATTGATATCAAGGCTGTCATGATAGAACGCCGATAAGGCGCCAACGACACCGCACATGATTGCCATGGGGTGAGAATCCCGGCGGAAACCACGGAAGAAATTATTGATCTGATCGTGCAGCATCGTGTGATAGGTGACGTCGTGCTCAAATTTATCTTTTTGTTCTTTGGTCGGCAGCTCTCCATACAACAGCAGATAACAAACCTCTGGAAAATCAGAATGGTTTGCTAATTCATCGATCGGATAACCGCGATAGAGCAAAATCCCTTCGTCGCCATCGATAAAGGTAATCTTGGACTCGCAGCTTCCCGTCGAGGTAAAGCCTGGGTCATAGGTGAAATAGTCTGTGTCGGCATAAAGCTTTCTGACGTCGATCACTTTAGGGCCTACCGATCCCTCTATAATCGGAAATTCATAGCTCTTTCCGGTTGAGTTGTCGGTCATCGTGACGGTGGCTTGATTGTGATTTTTTGCTGTATCTGAGTTCACGAGATTACCCCCAAGTGGTGTTTTAATCCTGATGTGGTCGTCCGTAATCGCGACGGGCGGTCAAGTAGAGCGTTGTAGAGCGTCGTCCAATCGGGCCAGCGTTTCGGTCCGCCCCAAAATTTGCATAATTTCGAAGAGGCTTGGCGATGCCGTGGAGCCGGTCAAGGCTGCGCGAAGCGGTTGCGCGATCTGACCAAGATTATAGCCCCGTTCAGCGGCGAGGTCCCGTGCGCCGGTCTCCAGCGCTTCCTCGGACCAATCACCAAACTCGTCGAGTTTCTGGCGCATCAGTTCGACAATATCGCGCCCGTCTTCGTCAAGGTTTTTTAACGCCTTAGGCGTTATCTCAATTGGTCTATGCGAAGCATAAAACACCGAATTTTCAGCCAGTTCTATGATTGTTTTAGCTCGTTCCTTTAAGCTATTTATTCCCTCGTTCAACCGCGTTTTCGCCTCTGGCGCAACATTGCCATCGAGTTTCTCGGCGATCACGGGCATGACCAAATCGACCAAATCTGTGTTCGTGGCCTGGGTAATATAATGGGCATTGAGACTGGTTAATCTATCCATGTCGAAGCGCGCCGCGGACTTCCCGACGGCGTCGAGATCAAACCATTCAATTGCCTGCTCACGGCTGATGATTTCATCGTCGCCATGCGACCATCCGAGCCGCAGAAGGTAGTTGTTCACGGCTTCGGGCAGGAACCCCATATCGCGATAGGCTTCAACGCCGAGGGCTCCATGCCGTTTCGACAGCTTCGCACCGTCACTTCCATGAAGCAGGGGCATATGGGCGAATGCCGGTATCTCCCAATCGAGAGCTTGGAATAATTGGTATTGGCGGAACGCATTAGTCAGGTGATCGTCGCCGCGCACCACATGAGTAATCCCCATGTCGTGATCATCGACGACAACGGCCAGCATATAGGTGGGCGTGCCATCGCCGCGCAGGAGAATCATGTCATCGAGCTGATCGTTGGCGACACGAACCTCCCCCTGAATGAGATCTTGGATGACCGTCTCGCCTTCTTGCGGCGCCTTTAGCCGGACCACCGGGTCGATGCCGGCCGGGGCGTCCGCCGGGTCGCGGTCCCGCCAACGACCATCGTAAAGCCATGAGGTTCCGGCTTTTCGCGCCGCTTCTCGCATCTCGGTCAACTCTTCCGGTGTGCAATAGCAGTGATAGGCTTTGCCCTCGGCCAACAATTGATTGGCGAGTTCGGCATGGCGGGCGCGGCGCTCGAACTGTGAGACCGCCTCTCCATCCCAATCCAACCCCAGCCATTTCAATCCGCCGAAGATTGCCGACACGGCTTCGTCCGTCGATCGTTTGCGGTCGGTATCCTCGATTCTCAGCAAATATTTGCCGCCATGGTGACGGGCAAATAGCCAATTAAACAGCGCAGTCCGCGCACCTCCGATATGAAGGAACCCGGTGGGTGAGGGCGCAAATCGGGTAACGACCATGATGGACGATCTATAACCTATTGTAATTGTTAGATTATCTTCAGAATTGAGCTCAGTTTAACCGTTGCGATTAGAACTGTCACCCATCGCTGAATGTTTGCGTTAGAGTTATTATGAATGGCGGTTTCAGGGATACGCCTCATGCACCGACTGGTCCGATTTACCGGCGCCCTTTCGGCATTGCTCAATGGTGAGCGAGATCGATTGCCACTCTGGATTCCCGTCCTGTTGGGCATTGGTATCGCCCTTTATTTCTCGCTTAAATTTGAACCGGCGTTGTGGGTCGGCGCCTTTGCTGTCTGCCTATGCGTCGTGACCGCACTCGGCGTCAGAAAGCAACCGATCTTGTTGATGATTTCTCTCGTCGCAACCATCATTGCTGCTGGATTCCTTGCCGCCCAGATTCGAACGCTATCGGCGGAGCATATACGCCTGACCGAGCGGCACGGGCCCGCCTCTGTAATCGGTAAGATCGTCCGGGTTGAAAAATTCCCAGACAGCCAGCGGGTTACACTGGACCGCCCTCGGGTTTCCGATTTAAGTCCTGACAAGACGCCGGACAGGATCAGACTGCGGCTGCGAGGTGCCCAGCCCGGCATGCTGCCTGGCGACTGGATCAGCACCCAGGCCATTCTATCGCCGCCACCGGCGCCCGCGGCACCAGGTGCGTTCGATTTTCAACGCCATTCGTACTTTCTACGGCTCGGCGCGTCCGGTTTTGCCTTCGGGCCTGCGCGGCTCACGGCGCGGCCGGAAACCTCGCTGACCCTAAACATCCAGGTCGAACAGTTGCGCCAGCGCCTCGCTGACCGTATCCGAGGTTCAATCGGTGGAGAGGCGGGCGCAATCGCGGCGGCCCTGATGACGGGTGATCGCAGTGCCATCTCCGAAAAGACCCTGGAGACATTCCGAGATTCCGGTCTGGCACATATCCTGGCGATTTCCGGACTCCATGTCGGGTTGATGGCCGGTATTATATTTTTCACCATACGGGCATTCCTGGCATTACTGCCGAACGTTGCTGTTCGTTATCCGATCAAAAAATG
>JAQCKY010000250.1 GCA_027592155.1 Pseudomonadota bacterium | reverse complement strand
CTTGCTGCTCCAGGAACTTTTGCTGGTACAAGGCGGCGAAATCGATCGGCGCCAGCATCAAAGGTGCCATGCTGCCGTCGGATGTGGTGTCGGCGATGATCCGGCGCGCGAAAGGGAACAGGATCAGCGGGCAATCGATCAACAGAACGGTGCCGAGATGCTCTTCCGGCACATTAATTGTGAAAAGGCCGGCATATTCCAGCTCGATAATATAGACGACTGTGTCGTTTACCCGGGCTTCGGCGCGCAATTTGATGGCGGCCTCGAAGCGATTTTCGCCCATGGCGTTGGCATTTATATCGACCTCGACACCGATCTCGGGGGCGGTGGTCTGCAGATGTTCGAACACGCCGGGTGTATTCGGCGCTTCAAAAGAAAGGTCTTTGACATACTGGGCGTTGATCGTCAGAGGCGGCATTTCCATGCCATCTGCTTGGCCATCATCGGCTGGCTCTTCGGTAAACCGTTCCGGAATCCCATCCATTGGATTTTCAGATTGTGGATTTTCCGTTGAAATGTCTTGTTCGTCTGCCATCGCTGGAATCCTCTGTTAGACCTGAGCGCTGACTAGCATGGATGTCAGCGTCCGACAACAGATTGGGGCTCATCATCATCGGATTTTGAAGGCCCGCTCAGCTTTTTATCCGGTTGATCCGGTTTTGGCCTGACCTCTTGGAATTCCCCATCGATGATCGGCCCGCCATCTTGCCCCATTCCAGCATTACCCGGTCCGGCATGGCCATGGTCGGGGTGGGATGAAAACCCCGCGCTTCCTGAAACTGTAAAGCTGCCGCGCTTGGCAATGGCACGTAAAAGCATGACCCCCAATCCGCGCCGGACGGCGGGGATGAAAAACAGCAACCCAACCGCGTCAGTGACGAAACCGGGAGTCAGCAGCAGAACCCCGGCGATCAACAGATAGACGCCTTCCATGAGTTCCGTCAGCGGTGTCTCCCCTCGCTGAGCGGCCTCTTGCGCTCGGGCCATGGTCGATAAACCCTGAATCCGGAGGAGATAGGATCCTGCAACCGCCGTGAGAACGACCAGACCAAGGGTCGGCCATACGCCGATTTGTGCCCCAACATTCATGAAAACAGCGATTTCGAGTATCGGAACGCCGACAAATGCGGCAAAAAGGATCAGACCCATGCTAAATCCAGTCGTTTGGGTAAAAAATGGCGTAATCGATTGCTGTTTTGTGCGCATAGACCTATCTAAGCAAAGGAGATGTGCTCCCAACTATCTAAGCTGTGACTGGACCGGCGCAAGGTGAGCGGCTAAGCTAAAGCCATACGTAATTTATCTTAATGACTTTGGCCTATTTGCATTGGTGTGGTCCAGCCTAGGCATTTTGGCAGGAATTGATCATGGGCGAAGGTTTTCAGTTTATAGATATTATTTTGTTCGCGATGGTCGCGGCCTTTATCATTCTGCGATTGCGCAGCGTGCTTGGCCGTCGTCACGATCAAGGGAAGCCGCGCCAGCAGGATCCGTTCTCCGTTGAACCGCCGAAAAACCGCGACGACAACGTCGTGCAACTGCCCGACCCGAATGATAGCCGGGATAAGGATCGGTTCGATACGGATACGCTTGAACCCGTGGAGCCGGCGGAACCGGACTCGCCGTTGCAAGCGGGTGTTGCGCAAATACAGGCGGCGTCGCCCGGTTTCGATCTGAAGGAATTTGCCGCAGGTGCCGGCGGTGCTTTTGAGATGATCGTGGAAGCCTTCGCCAAAGGTGATCGGGCTACGCTTGAGTCGCTCTTGAGTGAGACTGTTTTTGACAATTTCACTCGCGCCATCTCCGCTCGCGAGGAAGCAAAAGAAACCCTTGAAAATACGCTGGTCGGCATCCGGTCACTCACCGGAATTGAGGCCTATATGGAAGGCAAAGTCGCCCATGTAACGGTCAAGATCGTTAGTGAGCAGGTGAACATCACCCGCGACGCTGACGGCGAAGTAGTCGATGGCGATCCTAACCATATTACGGAGATCACCGATATCTGGACCTTCGCCCGTGACACCTCGTCCCGTGACCCCAACTGGGAACTGGTGGCAACCCGCAGCCTTGATTGAGTTCGCTAGACCTCGTCACACGGCGTATGTCTTGCTCCTGGCGCTCGGCCTTAGCGGTTGCTCGCTGTTTTCAGATGTGACCGACGTGCCCCGTCCGGATTTTACCCCGGTTTCCTTTACGGATTTAACGGGTTGGGCTGGTGATGATCAGTCCCAGGCGCTTGGCACCTTTGCCAAATCCTGCCCCCGATTATTGAGGTTAAAGGCCGAAGCCCGGCCCGGCCCGGCTGTGGACTGGGCTGACGTTTGTCAAAAGGCCGGCCAGTTGGTGCGGGTTGGCGCCGACCGGGACGCCGCGCAACATTTTTTTGCGACAGAGTTTGTCGCCCACGCAATAACCGATCGGGGCGTTGATCAAGGATTGTTCACGGGCTATTTCGAACCTGACTTACGCGGTTCCCTAACCCGAACGGAAAAGTATCGCTATCCGCTTCATCGGATGCCGCAGGACAGTTCGGACCTGCCGACGCGTTCGGAAATCCGGCGTGGCGCGCTGGATGGCAAAAAATTGGAGCTGCTCTGGGTTGATGATCCTGTGGACGCTTTTTTCTTGTCTATTCAAGGTTCGGGGCGTGTCGTGCTGCCGGACGGCACGGCGATCCGGGTCGGCTTTGCCGGGCGTAACGGCCACCCCTACTTTGCCATTGGCCGGGCCTTGGTGGACCGGGGCGCTATCCCCGCCGAAAAAGTATCCCTACAGAGCATCCGCAAATGGTTGGCCGAAAATCCCGACCAGACCGACGCCGTCATGGATCTCAATAAAGCCTATATATTCTTCCGGAGAATCAGAACCGGGGGACCGGTCGGCGCTCTTGGCGTGGGTTTGACCCCGGAACGCAGCCTCGCGATTGATAGAGGTGTTATTCCGCTGGGCGCGCCGATCTGGCTGGAGACAACGGACCCGTTGAACCCTACCCGCCCGATCCGCCGCCTGATGGTGACCCAGGATACCGGCTCGGCAATCAAGGGTTCGGTGCGGGGCGATGTCTTCTGGGGCGCCGGTGCTCTGGCCCGCGAACGTGCCGGTCGGATGAAACAGCAAGGGCGGTATTTTATACTGCTGCCGCGGAATGTGCCGCCGGGGAGTTAATTTCCCCGATTGGGTCACTTGCCAAGGATTCGGTTAATCGCCATTCTGGCGCCATGTCTGAACCCTCCCCGCGCATTGCTCTTTTTGTCACCTGCCTCGTCGACCTTTTCCGGCCGACGGTAGGCTTTGCGGCGGTAAAACTGCTCGAGGATGCCGGTTGTACGGTCGAGGTGCCGTTAAGCCAGACCTGTTGCGGGCAGCCGGCCTATAACTCCGGCGACCGTGATGCCAGCAAAGATATTGCCCGCCAGGTGATCGATGCATTTACGGGTTACGATTATGTCGTGGCACCGTCCGGATCTTGCGCTGGGATGATCAAGGAACATTACCCGGCGCTTTTTGATGGCGACCTGAATATGGAAGCGCGAGCCAAAGATCTGTCCAGGCGTACCCATGAGCTGACGTCTTTTCTGGTCGATGTGATAGGTCGGACCGACGTCGTTGCCCGGCTCGACAAGCAGGCGGCGTATCATGATTCCTGTTCCGGGCTACGCGAACTTGGGATTAAGGATCAACCGCGCGCTCTGCTGGCCGGTGTTGAAGGACTGACGCTCTCGGAATATGCCGGAGCTGAAACCTGTTGCGGTTTCGGTGGAACGTTCTGTGTTAAATATTCGGATATATCCGATCATATGGTCGGCCAGCGCGCAGAGGAACTGGGTGCGGTAAATCCGGACATGGTGCTTGGCGGCGATATGGCCTGTCTGATGAATTTGGCCGGCAAGCTTAGCCGGGACGGCTCCTTGGTCGAGGTTCGTCATGTCGCCGAAGTTTTGGCGGGGATGACCGATGGGCCTGCCATTGCGAAAGGTCCAGAAAGCGAATGAACGAAACGCCCGCCACGTTTCCTGCAAATGCCCGCCGCGCACTGGCGGACCCGGGGCTGCAGACAACACTGACCATGCTCCGTGATGGCTTTGTGGTAAACCGGGCAAATGCCGTGGCCCGTCTGCCTGAGTTCGACGCGCTACGCGACCGAGCCCGTGATATCCGCGATCATGTACTGACTAATCTCGATGTTTATCTCGAACGGTTCGAGGCTCAGGTGACGGCCCAGGGCGGCCATGTCCATTGGTGCGAAGATGCGGAGGCAGCACGGATCAAGGTGTTGGAGATCTGCCGGGCTGAAAACGCCAAGACGGTCACCAAGGGCAAATCAATGATCGGCGAAGAAATTGCCATCAATGAATATCTTGAGGCCAACGGCATTGAGCCGATTGAGACTGACCTCGGCGAATATATTATCCAGCTCCGCCGTGAGGCGCCGAGCCATATCATCGCGCCGGCCAGTCATGTATCTAAAGAAGAGGTCGCGGATTCGTTTCGCGAAACCCATACGCATTTGGCCCAGGACCGCCCTTTGGGTGAACCCGAGGATCTGCTGAGTGAAGCGCGGGCCGTGTTGCGGGATAAGTTTCTTAATGCCGATGTCGGGATCACCGGCGCGAATTTTCTGATCGCCGAGACCGGCACCAGCGTCATTGTCACCAATGAAGGTAACGGCGATTTAACCCAAACCTTGCCGCGGGTTCACATCGCGCTTGCCAGCATCGAAAAGATTGCGCCGACCCTGGAGGATGTCACCACCCTCCTCCGGGTTTTGGCAAGAAGCGCGACCGGTCAGGAAATGTCTTCTTACACGACGTTTTCTAC
>JAQCKY010000249.1 GCA_027592155.1 Pseudomonadota bacterium | reverse complement strand
CTGGTTTCCATAGACGCCATTTTCCCATTAAATCCAACCAGTTCCGACAAATTTGCGACAATTTGCGGCGGTGGCGGGGTTTTGAAGCAAAATTATAAAAATTACCGAGTCATCCGTGGGCGGGTGGATCGAGGATGTAAATGAGGCGAACCGCAATAACCATCGGTATCCTGGCAATAGCAGCGTTTATTCCGTTCTGGATGTTCGATCTAGAACCCAAAGCCGCGACCACGCCGGATCAATCTATGACCGCTCCCCAACCGGGTGAGCCCCGGCATGCAATCCTTGGCATCCCCAACGCCGACCCCAAGGTTCTGGCGAGTATTCCCGTCAGCAGCGCTCCGTTGGCGCCGATCCCGGTGGAAAGCGTCCACGAAGTCGGTAGGGGCGATACCCTCATCGAAATTTTGGTCGACTCCGGTGTCAATCGATCGGATGCCCACAAGGCTGTTTCGGCCCTGGGTAAATATTATCGGCCCCGGGATATGCGCCCAGGCCAAGAGATCGCGCTTCTCTTCGATCTCCCGGAATCAATCCCGAGCCGTCGTTTCACGCGTCTGACCATTTGGCCGCGCATCGACCGCGAAGTCACCGTGACCCGCAAGGGTGAGGTATTCGAGACGACCGAATTCGACAAACCGCTGAAGCATGTCGTCACCCGTGCCGTCGGCATCATCAAAAGCAGCCTTTATGAATCCGCCGTCAAAGCGGGTGTGCCGGTCCCGGTCCTGATGGAGGCCGTCAGGATATATTCCTGGGATGTCGACTTTCAGCGCCAGATCCAGAACGGCGATCTGTTCGATTTGGTCTATGAACGGGTTTTGACGGAAGACGGCGCTTTCGTGCGGCATGGCCGAATCCTTCACGGCAACATGACCCTCAGCGGAGAAGCAAACCATCTGTATCTGCATACGATGTCTGACGGCACCGTCGACTATTTCGACCAAAAAGGTCAGAGCGCTCGAAAAGCACTCATGAAAACTCCCATCAACGGCGCGCGCCTGTCATCCGGATATGGCAAACGCCGCCATCCGGTTTTGGGCTACACCAAAATGCATCAAGGTGTCGATTTTGCGGCGCCCCGGGGAACTCCGATCTACGCGGCCGGCTCAGGAACCGTAAAGGTCCGCGGCCGCAATGGGGGCTACGGAAACTACATCCGCATCAGCCATAACGCCGAATATTCGACTGCCTATGCCCACATGAAAAGCTTCGCCCGAAAGGTGACACGGGGCAGCCGGGTAAAACAGGGCCAGATCATCGGTTATGTCGGCAGTACGGGACGATCCACCGGCCCTCATCTTCATTATGAAATACTGCGCAACGGGCGGCGCATGAACCCCATGAGCATCCGCATGCCGTCGGGTCAGAAACTGAAGGGCAAAGAATTGGCGCTCTTCAAGAAAACCCGCACGAAGACGGATGAACTTATCGCAACATTGCCGGTCCCATCGAAGGTCGCCGCAAACAATCCGCAGTAAACGTTTTTAGGCTGCTTCCGCCGCCACCTCGACACCGTTGATGACGAGCCCATCAGCACCACGGCTTACCGTCACCGTCGAGCCATCGAGCACGTCGCCGTTCAAGATCATCGTCGCCAAGGGGTTCTCGAGGTTTCGTTGAATGGCGCGTTTAAGCGGCCGGGCACCATAGATCTGGTCGTAACCCTTATCCGCCAGCCAGGCCTTGGCGGCGCTGTCCAAATCGAGACCGATCTTTCGCTCATCCATGCGGACCCGCAGGCGTTCCAACTGGATGTCGACGATGCCGTCCATATGTTCGCGGAACAGCCGGTGAAACAGAACGATTTCATCGAGCCTGTTGAGGAACTCGGGCCTGAAGGCCGCGCGAACCACTTCCATGACCTCGCCGCGGACTTCGGATGAATCGTGTCCTTCTTCTTGGGCTGCCAGAATCTCCGCCCCCAGGTTCGAGGTCAGTACAATCAGCGTGTTCCGGAAATCGACCGTCCGGCCATGGCCGTCCGTCAACCGTCCGTCATCGAGAACTTGAAGCAGGATGTTGAAGACGTCGGGATGGGCTTTCTCAACCTCATCGAACAGGATTACTTGGTAAGGCCGACGTCGCACAGCCTCTGACAGCGCCCCGCCTTCTTCGTAGCCAACATAGCCGGGTGGCGCACCGATCAGACGGGCAACCGAATGTTTCTCCATATATTCCGACATATCGATCCGCAGCAGCGCGCTATCATCGTCGAATAGGAATGACGCCAAGGCTTTGGTCAGCTCGGTCTTGCCGACACCGGTGGGGCCGATAAACAAAAACGAGCCCAGGGGACGTTGGGAATCTTGCAAACCCGCCCTGGCACGGCGTACCGCATTGGACACCGCGGTCAGCGCTTCCGCCTGACCGATCACCCGGTCCGACAGGCGTTCTTCCATATGAACCAGTTTCTCGCGTTCCCCTTCGAGCATCTTCTCGACGGGGATACCGGTCCAGCGGGACACCACGCCCGCGATATGTTCGTCCGTAACCGCTTCTTCGACCATGCTGTGGGTTTGGTTGGCATCGGCAGAGGCCAGCTGGCTCTCAAGCTCAGGCACGACGCTATACTGCAGCTCCCCGGCGCGTTCGAACTGCCCCTCGCGAAGGGCCTTCTCCATTTCAATTCGGGCTTCTTCAAGCCGTTCCTTGAGTTTGTGGGAATCGGAAAGGACTTGTTTCTCGGCCTGCCAGCGCGCGGTTAGCTCGTGGGAATCGTCTTCCAACGCACTCAGTTCCGACTCGAGTTTGATCAGCCGTTCCTTGGAGGCGTCGTCATCTTCCTTCTTGAGAGCCTCCCGCTCAATCTTGAGCTGGATAATACGCCGGTCCAGCTCATCGATCTCCTCGGGTTTGGAATCGACTTCCATGCGCAACCGGCTGGCGGCCTCATCGATGAGGTCGATGGCCTTGTCGGGCAAAAACCGATCGGAAATATAACGGTTGGATAACACAGCCGCGGAAACTAGCGCGCCATCGGTAATCCGAACACCGTGATGGAGATCGTATTTATCCTTGATGCCCCTCAGGATCGAAATCGTATCTTCGACCGACGGCTCCGAGACAAAGACCGGCTGAAAACGCAGCGCCAAGGCCGCGTCTTTTTCCACGTTCTGGCGGTATTCATTGAGGGTCGTCGCCCCGACACAATGGAGCTCGCCACGGGCCAAGGCTGGTTTCAGCAGGTTGGAGGCGTCCATCGCCCCCTCCGCCGCACCGGCACCGACCAAGGTGTGCATCTCATCGATAAACAGAACCACCTCGCCAGAGGACTCGGTCACTTCCGTCAGCACCGATTTGAGACGCTCCTCGAACTCACCGCGATATTTCGCACCGGCGAGAAGGGAGCCCAGATCCAATGCCATGAGCCGCTTATCGATCAAGGCTTCCGGAACGTCGCCATTGACGATCCGCTGGGCCAGGCCTTCGACGATCGCCGTCTTGCCAACCCCCGGTTCACCGATCAGCACCGGATTGTTCTTCGTACGCCGCGCCAGGACTTGGATGGTGCGGCGAATTTCTTCCTCCCGTCCGATAACCGGATCGAGCTTCCCCTCGCGAGCCTCTTCCGTCAGATCGCGGGCATATTTCTTGAGGGCGTCATAGCCATCCTCAGCGGTCGCGGAATTTGCCGTACGGCCTTTTCGGATGTCTTCGATTGCATGATTTAAGTTCTGCGCCGTGACGCCGGCATCGGCCAGGATTTTAGAGGCCGGTGTCCCCGGCAAAATCACGAGGGCGAGCAGCAGCCGTTCCGCCGTAACGAAGCTGTCCCCGGCTTTGTCGGCCAGTTGTTCGGCTTGATCGAACAGTTTTGCTAATTCCGGCGACAGATGAACCTGACCGGCACCCGAGCCTTCAACCTTTGCGATTTTCGCGAGCGCGGCTTCGGTGTCCTGGAGAGCGCGTTTCGCATCGCCACCGGCTGCGGCAATCAAATTCGAGGCCAACCCTTCCGAATCCTCCAAGAGCACTTTCAACAGATGCTCCGGTGCCAGGCGCTGGTGGTTCGACCGTGTTGCCAGGGTCTGGGCCGATTGAATGAACCCGCGTGACCGCTCTGTATATTTTTCAAAATCCATCGGTTTATTCCAGTGATTGCGCCCGAATAAGAGTGATTGTCGCTAGGGGGCATCGTGACACCCCCGCCGTAATCGTCTATGCCGGACAATAAATATGTCTCAATTTAAATAACCCGCAAGCGGTTAGGGTTTTTGGCTTGATCTGCGGGTGTTTCTGGAGGACCTCGCCATGAGCTGGCCGGTCACACGCCTCTGCCGTTATCCGGTAAAAGGGCTGTCTGAGGACGATCTTGACTCGGTGTCTCTCACCTCGGACCGGGAGGTCCCGGGGGACCGGCGTTTCGCCATCGCCTTACCCAGTGCCCCTTTCGACGAAAGCGCACCCGAATGGCTGCCCAAGACCCATTTTTTGATGCTCGCCCGCAACGAACAGCTTGCTGCCTTGACCGTCCGGTTCGATCCGGAGACCGGCCTTCTCGAAATCAGCGAGGCGGGTAGCGTTCGGGTATCGACCGACATCACCCAGCTGTCTGGGAGAACCGAGATCGAGGATTTTTTCGCTGAATATTGCGCAGAGGCGTTGAAGGGGCGGCCGAAGTTTACCGAAGCCGAAGGGCATAGTTTTTCAGACCACCGCCATAAGGTTCTCTCCTTCATCAATCTCAAATCCGTCCGCGCACTCGGAGAGGAATTGGGTGTCGAATTGGATCCGATACGGTTTCGCGGCAATGTCTATTTTGAGGGTGACGCGGCGTGGCAGGAGTTTGAGTGGACCGGCCGACGGCTGTCCTTCGGTGA
>JAQCKY010000248.1 GCA_027592155.1 Pseudomonadota bacterium | reverse complement strand
CGCCCGCCGTTATTGACGTGACGGGAGAGCACAAACAGATAATCAGACAGCCGATTGAGATATTTAATGCTCTCGGCATTGACGGTTTCCTTCGCCGATAAGGCAACGTTCAACCGTTCCGCGCGTCGGACGATGGTCCGCGAAAGGTGCAGATATGCCGCCGCCGGCGTTCCGCCGGGCAGAATGAAGGAATTTAGGGGCTCCAAATTTTCATTGATGGTGTCGATTTGGGTTTCCAACCAGACGACCTGTCCATCTGTTATTCGAAGAGCCGTGGCATTGGGGTCTTTCTCATCGTGCGGCCGGCAGAGGTCTGCGCCCAGGTCGAATAAATCGTTTTGAATTCTTGCCAGAGCCACGTCGACGTCGCCTGAGACGTGGAGGCGGGCAAGTCCGATGGAGGCATTGGCCTCGTCCACCGTCCCATAGGCCTCGACACGCTGATCGAATTTTTCGACGCGGGTTCCGTCACCAAGCGATGTTTTGCCGCCGTCACCGCCCCGCGTATAGATTTTTTCAAGCCTTACCATAATCGATTTTATCTTCCGGTTAGCAATATCATGACGAGCAAGAGCACAACGGCCGCAGCTTGGATGCCGACCCGGTAACGCATCATCAGATTGCTTCTACGGGACCCCTTGATACCGCCGCGGCCCATCGAAAAAAGGCCGATAAACAACACGATAACCAGGACACCCAAAAGAATGTACATCAAGATCGGCAGGAAGGTGGTAAGTGTTTCCATAGGGAACTCATAAACGGCCACCTTCTCGAATGCCACACCAATCATCCGGGCATCGATTTTAGCAACAGATTGTGTCTGTTATTTTGCGACCATCAACTGATCGCAAATCGTCGTCACGCGGATTTGGTTGTCGGTACAATGACGGGGTAAGAGACAATACCCTCTTCATTCTCCTTCGGTGCCCGAGGATTATTCACCAAAGGTTTCATTGTCTGGGTCAGATACAGGACGACGCTGCGTCTAAATTTATCGACCACGGGCGACCAGGTAACGAACAGGCGGCCGTTGACTTCGTATTGAGTGATATCGGATGAGTGAACAGCCTCATTGAGGGCGCGCGCGATACTTGATGATTCGCCGATATAAACCCATTTGGGCCGGACGCCGCCATGCCAGATGACGTAAACCCCCCCGACTCCCTGGAGGCCGATCTCCTCCGCATCGAGGTCGAGCAGGTGATAGTATTTGCCCCTCGGAGAGCGCACCCATTTTGGATCTTGGGCGACCAGAGGCGCGATAATTTTCTTTTTGAAGAGGCCGAATAGCGCCATCAACTCAGTCCCTCGATCCATTTAGTGGCGTTATTTAAGTAAATGATATCAATCTATTAAGGGAATTTCCCCTTTTGTCTGCCATCCATCGGGGACGTTACGTGCCGACTCAGAACCATATCAAACTTTTAATGCTTTTTGCCAAATATTAACGGTTACGGGGGCAGTATGGTCCTTGCTGGAATTTATCTTTCAGTGGCCTGTGGGCGTTGTTTGTTCTCCCAGGCGTGGGCGTAGCCGCTTTGATCCTAGGAATGAAGGCTCAGGGCGGTATATTAAATTGAACCTCTCAACGAAATTAATCAGGAGGTCGAAATGTTCTTTGACCAAATCAAAGATATCGACGGAAGCATCAAGCAACTCAAAACCGACCTGGTGGGCATCGGAAAATCCGCGGAAGCGCATTATGACCATCTGGATGATATCGCGGCTCATATTATCGCCATCGAAGCCATCGTTGTGGCGCTGATCCGCAGTAACGGCATCGACGCCGCTCACGTGCGCGAATGGGTGAAGGAATCGACGGCGGAATCTTCAGGTAATCCCGAAGGCAGCGAAAAAGCACGGATTATCATGGATGAACTGCTTGATCAGATCAGCCATTAACCAGATCAGCCCCTAATAAGGCTGGACGAATTAAGAGACGGTGGCAAATTGCCGCCGTTTTTTATTGAGCCCTATTCGCTCGGACCCTCAATGGTTCTGCAGTTGAGGCCTATCCACATTTTGAATAACCGCATCCGGTACAAAGATCGCAATTTTCTTGCCGAAGTAAGCCTGCTTCGCCGCATTTTGGGCACCGCCGGAGCCGGGGTCGATTATCCGCGTTGTCGTCGCGCAGGTTTACTACCTTAGAGACCGGAACGGGCATGGCGAGATCTTCATCGGGGAGAATAAATCCGATCTGGATCATATGGCTTTCGATCACCTGGCCGATCGCGGCAAGTAAAGAGGGAACATATTTGCCGCCCATCCAATGGCCGCCGCGCGGATCGAAGACAGCTTTCAATTCCTCAACGACAAAAGACACATCGCCGCCGCGCCGGAAAACGGCTGAGATCATCCGCGTCAGCGCAACCGTCCAGGCATAATGTTCGGTGTTTTTTGAGTTGATGAAAACCTCGAAGGGCCGGCGTCGCCCGTCCTGAACAATATCATTCAGGGTGATATAGATGGCGTGATCGCTTTCCGGCCAATTGACCTTATAGGTCGCGCCTTCCAGCGCTTCCGGGCGGTCGAGGGGCTGCGTGAGATACACCAGCGCGCCGGCGTCACCGGAGTCTTTTGGTTTTGCGTTATTGATTGATGGTGCCGTCAAGGGCAATTCAGGTTGGTTGTCATCTTCGCCGGTATCAGCGGCGGTAACTTCGAGCACCGCGCCCGTGACATCGTTCGGCCTATAGGTCGTGCATCCCTTGCAACCGAGATCATAGGCTTGCTGATAGATGTCTCGAAATTGTTCGAAATCTATGTCCTCGGGGCAATTAATCGTCTTGGAGATCGAGCTGTCGACGAAAGATTGCACGGCAGCTTGCATCACTAAATGATCACGCGGGCTGAGCCCTTGGGCATCGACGAATGCTTCGGGGAGGGGGGCGTCATCGCCGCGCATCTGGCGAAACAGCCGATAGGCATAATCGACGACCTTTTCCTCTCGCCGGGTGCCGTCCTGCATCAGAACGTGGCGGTTATAGGAGAAGGCGAAGACCGGTTCGAGACCCGAAGACACATTGTCCGCAAATAGCGAGATCGTCCCGGTGGGCGCAACCGATGTCAGGAGGGCATTGCGCAATCCCTTCTTCGCAATGGCTGTCCGAATATCCTCATCCAAAGACTGTCCCCATTCCGTCGCCAGATAGGCGTCTCGGTCAAATAACGGAAAACTGCCTTTTTCGGCCGCGAGTTCTGTCGATGCCAGATAGGCGGTGCGCGAGATATGCCTCATCCAGCTTTTGGTAAGCTGAACGGCCTCCGCGCTGCCATAGCGGGCATTGCACATGATCAGGGCATCGGCGAGCCCGGTAACACCAAGGCCGATCCGGCGCTTGGCCCGGGCTTCTTGAGCTTGGGCGTCAAGCGGGAACCGGGAAACGTCAATGACATTGTCCATCATTCTGACGGCAAGAGGGACGTGTTCCGATAATAATTGCATATCCAGTTTGGCGTCGGGCGTGAAGGGATCCGTCACATACCGGGCAAGGTTCAGAGAGCCCAACAGGCAGGCGCCATAAGCCGGCAGCGGTTGTTCGCCGCAAGGATTCGTGGCGTTGATCGTCTCGCAATAATTTAGCGGATTGAGACGGTTGATGCGGTCGATGTAAATAACGCCGGGTTCCGCATAGCTATAGGTTGCGCGGGTGATTTTCTCCCAAAGTTCGCGGGCCGGAACGCTGCGATAGACGGATGAATTGAAAACCAAGTCCCAATTCGCATCTTCTTTCACCGCCTGCATGAAGGCGTCGGTGACCAACACCGACAGGTTAAACATGCGAAGCCGGCCGGGTTCCTGTTTTGCTTCGATAAATTTTTCGATGTCGGGATGATCGCAGCGCATCACGGCCATCATTGCACCCCGGCGTGCGCCCGCGCTCATGATCGTGCGGCACATGGCGTCCCATACATCCATAAAGGAAAGAGGACCGGACGCGTCGGCGCCGACGCCGACAACTGGCGCGCCTTGTGGCCGCAAGGTTGAAAAGTCATATCCGATGCCACCGCCCTGTTGCATCGTCAGCGCGGCCTCGCGGAGGTTTTCGAATATTCCCGACATATCGTCTGGAATCTCGCCCATCACGAAGCAGTTGAAGAGGGTCACATCCCGCTCGGTTCCGGCCCCGGCGACGATTCTACCGGCAGGGAGAAAGTGGAAATCAGCCAGGGCGGATTCGAACCGGGCGGCCCAGAAATCTCGATCCTGTTCCGGTTCGGCGAGGGATCGCGCGACGCGGGTAAAGGTTTCCGCCACCGTTCTATCCACAGGCTGGCCGTCCGGTGTCTTGAAGCGGTACTTCATGTCCCAGATCTGCTGTGAGATCGTCGAAATGCTCGTCACGGTCCGCCTCATAAAATGTCAGATGCTAAACGCGGCCCAAATTCACGCATTGGGCCAATGATTAGCGCTATTTGCCCGCTCGAACCAAAATTCTACGGATAACTGATTGCCGGGTCAATTAAAAGTTCTTGGTTTGTTTCCCACTTAGTTATCCAGAACAGGCGGTCGGTCAACTGTTTGGTCTGATTGGATTTTTCAATTTTTCACCAGCTTCCACAGGGACGGGAAGAAGTTCGCACTGCTTTATCCACAGGCAGGGCCTGTGACATGTCAACGGGCCATTATTGTTCCGCCACCTAAATGGCGGCCATCCCCTCGGCTTCCAGTTTTCGCGAGCCTTCTTCGATGGTTGTTTCGAGCTTTTGCATGAATGCTTTTCGGCCCATTCCCGGTTGGATGGGCGGAAAATACTCCAGGATAATTTTGCCGGGTTGTTTTCGAAAACTTCGGCGGCCCCAAAAAATTCCGGAATTAACG
>JAQCKY010000247.1 GCA_027592155.1 Pseudomonadota bacterium | reverse complement strand
CCCGCCTCAGTCCAGTCCAAGGGCGAGCGGTAATGGGTTTTCAACATGGCGTAGCGGATGGTCTCGCCGTGGTGCGTCTTCAAGAGATCGCGCAGCAGAAGAACATTGCCCAGGCTCTTGGACATCTTCTGGCCCTCGACGGTGAGGTCGCCGTTATGCATCCAGAACTTTGCGAAATCCTCGTCCGGGTAGGCGCAGCAGCTTTGCGCGATCTCGTTTTCGTGGTGCGGGAAGATCAGATCCCGGCCGCCGCCATGGAGGTCGAAGGTCTTGCCGAGATATTCACTCGACATCGCGGAACATTCCAGATGCCAGCCCGGTCGGCCAAATCCCCAGGGACTGTCCCAGCCCGGCTGATCCTCGATCGACGGTTTCCACAGCACGAAGTCTGCGCCATCCTTTTTGTAAGGTGCGACCTCGACCCGGGCCCCATCCAGAATCTCATCGCGGCGATTACGGGAGAGTTTGCCGTAATCCGGCATCGACGAGACTTCGAACAGCACATGGCCGTCCTGAACGTAGGCGTGACCGCGTTCCAGCAATGTCTCGATCAGCACAATCATCTGCGGAATATGCGCTGTCGCGCGGGGCTCCACCGTCGGCTCAAGATTGTTCAGCGAAGCCATATCGGCGTGGAACGCTTCGGTCGTCCGCGTCGTGATCACATCGATAGGCTCACCGGACTCCTTGGCCGCGTTGATGATCTTGTCGTCGACATCGGTGATGTTGCGAACATAGGTGACATGATCGGCCCCGTAGGTCTGGCGCAACAGTCGGAACAGCACATCGAAGGCGATGATCATCCGCGCATTGCCGATATGGGCGTAGTCATAGACCGTCGGGCCGCAGGCATAGAACCGCACATTCGACCGGTCGATCGGTACGAAGTCTTCCTTCTGCCGAGACAGCGTATTGTAAAATTTCAACGTCATGCCCGGTTGTTTATCAACCGAATTCACGGCCAGCAAGGCAGACGGCGAATTCCCTATTTCTTAGGCTTGGGCGCCGTCTTCTTTTTGGCGGTTTTCTGGGTCTTAGCCCGCTTGGCCTTGCGGTCATAGGCATCCCGCGATGCCTGGCTGGCGCGCCTGAAACGCGTGACAAATTCGTCGTGGTGATCGTCGGCCCAATTGTAGCTGTCGATCTTCCATTCGCGGCTGCCGGTGAAGTGGGGCATGACGTAGCGCGCGAACAGCTCATAGCTTTTTTGCGCCGCCGGCCAGGGCGCCCAGTTATGGGCCAGCAGCAACATCGTGCCGAACCCGCCGACACCTTTATAGACCCGCTCGATCTCGCGGATCACGTCATCGGGCGTGCCGACGCAGCAGAAATTATTCTCCATGCCCCATTCCAAGGGGTCTTGGTCGCCATGCGCCTCGGGCGGGATCGGGCTCGCCGGAAGCACCGCCCGGGAATAAGCCAGCCAGTCATTGAAGCCGTATTTCAAATCCGCCTTCGCCTGCTCCTTCGTCTCAGCCAGATGCATGAAGGTGGTGATGCGCCAATCTTTGCGGTTTGCCTTACGGCCGTTTTCCTTGGCGGTTTCCTCGCAGATGCGCCAGTTCTCGGCATGCATCGCCAAGGCCGCGTCACTCATCCCACCCAGAACGAGAACGCCAAGCCCGTGTTTGCCGGCGGCGATCACCCCGGCAGGTGAGCTGATGCTGGTCACCGCCATTTCCATGCGTGGCTTGGTGTAGGGCGGCAGTTGAAGGCGGGCCTGCCACAACTCGAACCAATCGGTCTTTTTGGTGACGGTCTCACCTTCCAGCAGCGGGATCAGCACGTCGAGGGACTCGTTCATACGGCGCCGCGTGTCGGCGGGATCGATGCCGATCTGCAACGCATCGAACGGCAGCGCGCCGGGTCCGACACCGAACATTGTCCGGCCCATGGTCATATGGTCGAGCTGCACCATCTGGTCGGCCAGCATGCGCGGATTGTGATAGGGCAGCGATTTCACCCCGGTACCGAGCCGGATATGCTTGGTGCGCTCGGCCGCGGCGGCGATGAAGATTTCCGGCGCGGCGATAATTTCGAACCCGCCGGAATGATGCTCGCCCACCCAAACTTCATAGAAGCCGAGATTGTCGAGATTCTCGACCAGATCCATGTCCCGGCGCAGAGCCCGGGTCGGGTCTTCGTGCAACGCATGAAAGGGTGCTAGGAAGACGCCGAATTTTTCGGGACCGGTTGCCATAATAAACTTCCTGCTGATTTTGATCTCGTTGCCAGTAATGTCCCACGTCAAACAGGCTAGAGCAAGTTGGTAAAGCCGTTGGTGATGGGATAACGCCGGTCCCGCCCGAACGCCCGGGACGAGATTTTCACGCCCGGCGGCGCTTGACGGCGCTTATATTCGGCGCGGTCCAACATCTGCCAAACCCGGCGCACAACCGCCGGATCATGCCCGCGGGCAACAATTTCTTCGATCGCCATTTCGCCCTCAATGAGACATCGCAGAACGTCATCCAGCACCTCGTAAGGCGGCAGAGAATCCTGATCGGTCTGATCGGGTTTTAGTTCCGCCGACGGTGGTTTGGTAATGATCCGTTCCGGAATCACCCGGCCGCCCGCCCCCATCGCCCAGTCGGGATCGGCCTCGTTGCGCCATTTGCAGAGCGCAAACACCGTTAGCTTGTAGATGTCCTTAAGCACCGAATAACCGCCGCACATATCGCCATAGAGCGTGGCGTACCCGACCGACATTTCAGATTTATTGCCGGTGGTCAGCGGCATGTAGCCGAACTTGTTGGAAATCGCCATGACGATGAGCCCTCGGGAGCGGGCTTGGATATTTTCCTCGGTCGTATCCGCCTCTCGCCCGGCGAACAGGTCCGCCAGCATGCCGTCAAACGCCCCCATCGCCGCCTGGATCGGCACCGTGTCATAACGAAGACCGAGCAATTCCGCGCATTCGGCGGCATCGTCCAAACTATCCTGAGACGTATAGGGCGACGGCATCATCACGCAATGAACTTTATCGGGCCCTATCGCATCGACGGCGACAGCCGCCGAAATGGCGCTATCGATCCCACCGGAGAGGCCCAGGATAATCCCGGGAAAGCGATTTTTCGTCACATAGTCCCGAAGCCCCAGGGTCATTGCGTGATAAATCGATTCGAGATCGCCGTCCGGGCCGCCGTTGCCGCCCGTGGCTCTTGCAATCGGTCCCTTTTCGCAAGCCCAGCCTTCGGATGATTTCGACCATTTGCTGATGATCATCTGCTCGACAAAGCCCGGCGCCTGTATGGCCAGGCTTCGGTCGGCATTGAGCACGAAGGAGCTGCCGTCGAAGACCAGCTCATCCTGGCCGCCGACCAGATTGACGTAGAGCAGCGGCAAGCCGGATTCGGTAACCCGGGCGACGGCAAGGTTCAGCCGCTGATCGGTCTTATCGACCTCATAAGGCGAGCCGTTGATGACGATCAGAATTTCGGCGCCCGATTCCTCAAGGCATTCGGTGACATCGGCTTCCCACATATCTTCGCAGATCATGACACCCAGCCGGGCCCCCTTGAAAGAAATCGGGCCGGGCAAGGGTCCGGCGTCAAATACCCTCTCCTCATCGAAAACGCCGTAACTCGGCAATTCATGTTTGAACCGGTGGGTCGTGATCTCACCGCCGTCGAGCATCAGAACCGCATTATGAAGAATGCCGTTTTCCCGCCAAGGCGTGCCGAGCAGGATTGCCGGTCCGCCATCGGCGGTTTCCTTGGCCAAGACGGCAACCTGCTCCTCGATGCGATCTTGAAACGCCGGTTTGCGCACCAAATCCTCTGGCGGATAGCCACAAACGATAAGTTCGCCGCACACCAATAAATCGGCGCCACCGGCGGCGGCCTCCGACCGGGAACGGCGGACGGCATTGATGTTGCCGTCTATATCCCCAACCGTGGGATTAATCTGGGCGAGCGCGATGGAAATCTGGTCGGGCATCGGTGTTTCCGGAAACAAGTTTCTTAAACTGTGGCGCGCCCGAACGCGAAGGGCAAACGCCGGGGGCTAGGAGTAGTGTACCGGCACGGAAACTGTCAACGACAGAACGCCTTTCCGGCATGTACGCCCTGGAATTCACCGGGGCGACACCCTATCTTATCGGGGATGGTAAAAGAACCTGATGCAAAGGCGGCGGAAGTCACGGAGGTCCTCTGGGCGGGATCTGACGGCCCCGTCCGTACGCTCAGGACCGATGAAGCGACTCGGGGCCCCTCCACCTCTCCCGATCCCTCAAAACCCAGCGACCATGGCAAGATCCTGGCGCAAACAGTGGTCAGATCCTTTGTCGATCGGCTAAACGAGGCGACCCGCCAGAACGGCGGCTATCTCACCTCGGCCGAAGTCGCCGATTTAAGCCGGGAAATGGAACAGAAATCCGAAGCGCTTGAAAAAGTGTTTCAGCAAAGCCTGGAACAATATGTCCGTGCCCGCGAACGCGCCGCCTTCGATCATGCCCGTCAATATCCCTTTGACCGGATCATCGTAAACACCTTCGCCCATCTTTTCGATCCGGCGTTGGTGGCGGAATACGGCGCCGATGCCTTAACCCGGCGCGTTCTGCCTGGGTTCTTTTTGGCGCTCGACAAAATGCTCGGCCCCGAATCGATGGATGAGTTTCAAATCCGATGCCGGGCCATTGTCGAAAGGTTGAGCCCCGCTGGCGAAGGCGGTCTTGATTGGAACGTCGTCTATGTCTTGCCCGAATCCAAGCTGATCCTGTGCGACGCTTTGGTTGAAATGCTGCCTTATTTCAAAGAAATCGAAAAACGCCGGGATTGGTTTATGGCGATCGTCAACGACAACCTTCCGACGGAAAGCGATTGGCA
>JAQCKY010000246.1 GCA_027592155.1 Pseudomonadota bacterium | reverse complement strand
GCCTTCCCGGGCCTCGCATTATTTTTGGGCAAGTTCATGGGTTTCGGCACCTAATGGCGATACCAACCGCGACGGTTGTTAAAACGCGTTCTGCACAAACAACCGGCTGGGCCGTCGATGCCGATATCTGCGTCGCCGGGGCCGGAATTTCCGGCATATCCGCGGCCCTTGAAGCATCTCGGCTTGGGCGAAAGGTCGTGCTGGTCGATGGGCTGCCGGCCTTGGGCGGCCAAGCCGTAAATTCGATCATCGGAACGTTTTGCGGCCTCTTCGCGAATGGCGCAAACCGCTATCAGTTCACCCGCGGAATCGCCGATGAAATTCTGGATGAGTTGGGCAGCCAGGGCGACCTACACTACAACCATGGCCCTGATCGGACAGTCGTTTATTACGACGAAATCGCGCTTTCCCGCTGGATTGAAAAGAAAGTTCAGGCTGCCGGTATCGAGGTTATTGTCGGTGCTGTGATCCGCAATGTCGTCCGCCAAGACCGCCGCATCACAATGTTAGACGTCGCGACACGGTACGGTGATGTCCAAATCAGAGCCAATGGTTTTGTCGATGCCACCGGGGATGCCGTGTTGGCTTGGCAGGCCGGATTGCCCTGTCGCGAACCCTCCGATGGGCCGATCTACGGCACCCAGATGGTCGTGTTGGAGGGCATCGACGATGCGCAAATCCCAACCCGCCAAGAGGTCATCGATCGCTTGCAGATAAAGGCGCGGGACTACGGCGTTGTCCGCGAAGACGGGCTCGGATTTTTCTTCCAGGGGCGCGGCACGGCTGCGTTTAACATGACCCATATCGAGACGCCCTTAGAGCCGCTCGCTGCCTCCCGGATCGGCCTCGAGGGTAAAGATCAGGCAGATAATGCCGTGACGTTCCTAAAAGGCGAATTCCCCATGGCGTTTAAAGACAGCCGCGTCCGTGCCTACGGTCAGCCCGGTGTCCGCCAAACGCGTTGGATAACAGGCGATTATCACCTCACCGTGGAGGATGTCCGGGCGGGGACGGAATTCGACGATGCCGTTGCCCGCACCGCCTGGGGGATCGAAATTCACGACAATCCCGACCGCATCTATTGGGAAGATTTTGAGGAGGGACATGTTCATCACGTCCCGCTGCGCAGCATGACGCCGAGGGATACCGACAACCTTGTCGCCGCCGGGCGGTGCATCGATGCCGACGTGGCCGCGCTTTCCAGCGTCCGGGTCATGGGACCCTGCATCGCCATGGGGGCAGGGGCCGCTCATGCTCTCGATCTTGCCGGTGATGGCAGCGTTCATCAAATTGACCTCACCGCACTCAGATCACGCTTGCATGAAAATCTTGAGACTCGCACGATGCGTGCTGAGACTTAAGCGGAGGGAAAGCCGGTGAGTGAAATGGAATATGACTACGTCATCGTTGGCGCGGGGTCGGCGGGCTGCGTGCTGGCACACCGGTTGAGCGAGGACCCCGACAAGACGGTTTTATTGCTCGAAGCCGGAGGGAAGGACAGCTACCTCTGGATCCATATGCCTTTGGCAATGCGCCCGGTCTCCCAGCGCCGCCAATTGAGCTGGAACTTCGTGACCGAACCGGAGCCCCATTGTTACGGCCGGGAAATTCCGCTTCCCAGAGGCAAGGTGCTGGGCGGAACCTCATCGATCAATGCGATGATTTATGCGCGGGGGCATCCCCTCGACTACGACCAATGGCGCCAGATGGGCCTCGAAGGCTGGGGTTACGACGATGTATTGCCCTATTTTAAGAAATCCGAAAACAACTGGCGCGGCGAAACCGAGCATCATGGCGGCTCCGGACCCTTGAAAGTCTCCCCGTCGAAGATCGAGAGCCCGTTATATGAGCTCATGTCCGCTGCGGCCGGGAAGCTTGGTTATCCAATCTCCGAGGACTATAACGGCGCCGCGCCCGAAGGGATTGCGCCGCCGGACCTGACCATCGGCGATGGCCGACGCGCGTCGACGGCCAGAATGTTCCTTCATCCCGTTATGATGAGGCCCAACCTCACGGTCGAGACCCATGCCCAGGCCAATCGTGTGCTGATCGAAAATGGTCGCGCCACCGGCGTCGAGTTCCGGCAAAAAGGTGACGTCCGCACCTTGCGGGCCCGCCGCGAAGTCATTCTCTCCGGCGGGACCTACGGGTCTCCGCAACTCTTGATGCTCTCAGGCATCGGTCCCGCCGCGCATTTGCAGGAGATGGGGATTGATCCCGTCCTCGACCGATCCGCTGTCGGCGAAAACCTGCAAGAACATGTGAACACCTTTGTTACGTTCAATTGTTCCAAACCGGTTTCATTCGATCCGGAAATGCGACTGGACCGGCTCACCCGCCATGTGGCGCGTTGGGCCATGTTCCGGACGGGGCCGGCGGCAACCCTGGCGCTTCAGTCCGCGAGTTTTATCCGAACACAGCCGGAAAGCGAGCGCCCCGATATCGAATTGCTGGTGTCGCCGGTCGCGCCCGATGCCAATATCTGGTTCCCCGGCGTGAAAAAGGCCGTGGGGCATCGCTATTCGAGCCGGGTGGCAGTCCTCCATCCCCGGAGCAGGGGGCGGGTGACCTTGCGCTCCGCCGATCCTGCCGCACCACCCCGGATTCTCTGGAACTTGTTCGACGATCCGACCGATCTCAAGGTCCTCAGGGACGGCGTAAAGGCGGTTCGCAGTATATTTGCGACCGAACCCCTGGCGGGCGTCATTGACGAAGAAATCCGGCCGGGTCGTAACTATTCTACCGACGACGAAATCGAAGAGTTTCTCCGCCGCAACTGCGAGACGGCGCATCATCCGGCGGGCACCTGCCGCATGGGCGCCGATGACGAGGCGGTCGTGAATGCTCAATTACGTGTCCAGGGTGTGGAGGGGTTACGGGTTGCCGACTGTTCGGTGATGCCCAATGTCGTCGGGTCGAACACCAACGTACCGACAATAATGATCGCAGAAAAAGCAGCCGACATGATCAAAGCGGCGGCTCAATAAAAGGAAGGTTGAAAATGTTTGAGTTAGAGGGCCAACGTGTACTGATTGCGGGCGGCAGCTCGGGGATCGGTTTGGGAACGGCGAAGATCGCGCTTGAAGCCGGGGCTGATGTAACGATCGCGGGTCGTTCCGCCGAACGGCTCGAAGCCGCGGTGGCATCACTTGGCGGAAAGGTCGAGACGGCCAGCCTGGATGCCACCAGCGACGCCGCTGTTGAGGATTATTTCGCCAAAAGCGGAAACTGGGATCACGTTGTTACCACCTTGGGAAAAGGCGGACGGGGCCTGATCCAAGACCTCGAGATGAAGACGGCGCTGACGGCTATGGACGATAAATTCTGGGCCTATTTTCGAATTGCCCGCGCTGCCAAGATTACCAAAGGCGGGTCATTGACCTTCATCACCGGCGGGCTCGGGCAAAAGCCGGCACCGGGGGCCGCCATGCTATCCGCGACAAACGCCGCGGTGGAAGGCCTGACCCTGGGCCTTGCCATCGATTTCGCCCCGACACGGGCCAGCGGAATGATACCGGGCCCGATCGATACGCCATTGTGGGAACAAATGCCGCCCGACGCTCGTAAACAGTACTTCGAGATGATCGAAAACAAGCTTCCCGCAAGACGGTTTGGCGCGCCCGAGGATGTCGGCAAGGCGGTTGTGATGCTGATGTGCAACTCCTTCATGACCGGGGTGGTCTTTCAGGTCGATGGCGGCTCTGCGATTGTCTGATCCGGCGTCTTTCTAGATCTCGTCGACACCGGGCTCAAGCCCCAGCGCGACGCGGCCATAGGTCGCCCCACAGCGGTCCCAGCCGATGGCAATGTGGTTGCTGCCGGCTTTGACGTCACGGTAGTAGCGCTGGAAATCTTCGCTGAGGTAGAGCCCGTGTGCGCCGGAGGCTTCGAACAGCCGTTCAACCGCCCGTTTGGCGAGGGTGCAGGCGTACCCGGTATCGCGTCGCGCCCGGGCCCGTTCCTCAACGGAGAGTTCACCGTCCCGGCGCATGGTCGTGGACGCTCTCTCGGCGTCTCTGAGCAGCAGCATACGTGCGCAATCGATCTCGGCCGCCGATTCGGCGATCCGCAGTTGAATGCTTTCCCGCTCCGCCACGGCCTCACCCCGCTGACGCCGATTTTTACTAAAGCCGATGAACTCATCCAGGGCGCCCTGCGCGCAGCCGGTGACGACGGCAGAGAGCGCCATCGGACCGATGGAGAGATAGGGTGTGGCATAGATCCGATCATCATAAAGCGCGGTGCCGGGCGCGGTACCTTCCCGCTGCTGGATGCGGGTAATGATGCGGTGATCGGGCACAAAGCAATCTTCGACCGTGATGTCGCAGCTTCCCGTGCCCCTCAAACCCATCGTTTCCCAGTTATCGATAACCGTCCAATGCTCGGCGGGGACCAGGCAAAGATGATGGGCGAACTGGCCGGTTTCCGCGTCTTCGATCATGACGCCCAATTCACCCCAGTGGGCGTAACGGACACCGCTCGCAAAGGACCATCGGCCGGTGACGACCACGCCGCCGTCTTGGCGCAGCCCTTTGCCGCTCGGTGCGACGCCGGAAATCACCAGGGTATCGGTCCTGTCACCCCAGACTTCTTGTTGCGCTTTCTCGGCAAACATCGTGACGTCAACCGCATGGACCGTGTAAACCGCCGAGACCCAGGCTTGGGAGCCGTCCCCCCGGGCCAGCTCCATCAGCATTTCCATGATGGTGTCCCAATCCGCTTGGTGGCCGCCGAAACGAGCGGGGATCATCGTCCGGAGAATGCCGGAATTGATCAGATCCTGGATCGTGGCTTCTGGAACCTGGCGTGACATCTCGCCGTCGCGGGCCCGCTCTTTTAATGTGGGGGCCAAGCCGCGGGCCTTATCGATAATGTCTTCGC
>JAQCKY010000245.1 GCA_027592155.1 Pseudomonadota bacterium | reverse complement strand
CAGGCGGCATTATTGATCGGGTAAGAAACTTACCGGTCCGAAAATTCATATTTTTTGGGTGTGACTCCCCATGCAAATTCCCGTCGCGCTCACCTCGCCCTCCCCCCTCGTATATGACGGCTTTTCGCTCTTAGCGGCTCGAAGCGAGGTTTACTGAGTCGAATGACCCAGGTTAGGTACTTTTTTGGAGGCGCTTGTTAGCCCAGCTGTTAGCCCAAAGTTAGTTTGACAAAACAAAGGCTCAGACATTTCTGCCTAAGCCTTTGATTTTATTGGTGGGCGCACAAGGACTCGAACCTTGGACCCGCTGATTAAGAGTCAGCTGCTCTGCCAACTGAGCTATGCGCCCCAATTTTAGTCGTCCCGAAGGGCGGCTTATAGCAATGGGGGTAAGGTTTGTCGATAACTTGAATGGCCGGGGCGTCACATGTCCGATGAGGCGGCACCGGGGCCTAGATTTATGTCGCGGTGGACATAGGCGCACAGCAAGAGCCCGAACCCGAACAGCAGCGTCAACATCGACGAGCCGCCATAGGAAATCAGCGGCAGGGGCATGCCGACGATCGGCAACAGACCGGTGACCATGCCGATATTGACGAAGACGTTGAGGAAAAAGGCGGTGGTGACACCAAGCCCGATCAGACGGCCGAACTGGTTGCGAGACCGGAAGGCAATGGCGAAGCCGAAGATGATCAGCAGGGTATAGAGCCCCAGCAAGGCCAGCGCGCCGACCATGCCGAATTCTTCGGCCATCATGGTATAGATAAAATCGGTCTGTTTTTCAGGCAGGAAATTCAGGTGGCTCTGGGTTCCTTGCAGGAACCCTTTGCCGAACACACCGCCCGAGCCCAAGGCGATCTTCGATTGCAGAATGTGATAGCCGGCACCCAACGGGTCGGTTTCGGGGCTCAGATAAGTCAGGACCCGCTGTTTTTGATAGTCGAAGAGAACGAATTTCCAGACCGGAAAGGCGGCGGCCAATGCCGCGGCGCCCGCCGCGATAAACATCCAGGCGTGAGTGCCGGCAATATAGAGCATGACGACACCGGTGGTCAGCAGCATCAGCGCGGTCCCCAAATCCGGCTGGCGGATCACTAGAAATACCGGCACGGCAATGAGGATCAAGGGAACCAAGACATAGGAAACGCGGCTGAGATCTTCCGGACGGCTCGCATAGAAATACCGGGCCAAGGCCAATATTAGGGTCACCTTGACCATCTCGGACGGCTGCAGCCTGATCACGCCGAGGTTGATCCAACGCTGGGCGCCCATACCGATGGTTCCGATCACCTCGACCGCCACCAGCAAGCCGACGGACAAAAAGAATATGATATAGGCATACCGTAACCAGAATCGGATATCGATGACAGCCGCCACCAGCATCAGAGTCAGCCCGACCCCAAAGCGCGCCATCTGGCGCGACGCCCAAGGATCGATGTGCCCGTTGGCCGCGGAATAGAGCATCACAAACCCAACCGACGCCGTCACGGTTATTAGAAAGACAAAGGTCCAGTTGATCTGCCAAATCTTTTTGGCCAGCGTCATTTCCGGTGTTCGTTGAACGGCAATGGACATTGTGTGGCCTCTAGCCTTCCTGAACGCTTGTGCTGTTGTCGGCCGGCGATGAGCCGGTATCACTGTCGGCTTGTCTGCCTGACGGATCGCGGCGTTGGACCTCCAGCATAATATCGCGGGCGATCGGTGCCGCGGTGGAAGAGCCACCGCCACCATGCTCGACCAGGACGGAAATCGCGTAACGGGGCGCATCAACCGGCGCAAAGCCGACAAAAAGCGCGTGATCGCGTTCTTCCCAGGGTAGATCTTTGTTCTTTATGACGCCGGTTTCCCGCTCCCCTTTGGTAATCCGCCGCACCTGAACGGTGCCGGTTTTGCCGCCCAGTTCCCATCCCTTTTCCTTGATCCGGGCGCGATAGGCCGTGCCGCGCTGATGGTTACTCACGCGGGCCATCGCCCGTTTGATCAGATCCAGATGTTCGGACTGCAACCCAATATCGGCAAACGGTGTCGCTTGTGGACCTGCCGCCGGCGCAAGATTATTCGACTGTTCCGCAGACGGTTCCGCCGATTGCCCCTGAAGGTGTAAGGCGCGGGGGTCTTGGACCTGGGGGTTTAAGGCCTGGGGACTAAGCGCCTGGGTCAGGCGGGGCTCTACGGCGCGGCCGCCATTGACGAGACGCGCCGTCATGACGGCAAGCTGCAGCGGGGTGGTCAGGATAAAGCCCTGCCCGATCCCGGCATGCAATGTTTCCCCCTTGTGCCAAGGTTCATCCTTCACCGCCCGTTTCCACGCGCGGGTCGGGATAAGCCCCGCCCGTTCTCCGGGCAACTCATTGCCGACTTTTTGGCCGAGCCCTAGGCGACGCGCCATCTCTGCGATGGCATCGATCCCGGTGCGCCCGGCAATTTCATAAAAATAGACGTCGCAGGATTGAGTGATGGCGTCGACAACATCCATCATTCCATGGCCGTGCCGTTTCCAGCAATGGAACCTCGTTTTGCCCAGCTGAATATGACCACGGCAGAAAAACTGACTGTTCACATTGACCACCCCCTTCTCCAAGGCGGCCAGCGCGACGATCATCTTGAAGGTGGAGCCCGGCGAATATTGTCCCGTGATCGCCTTGTTGTTGAGCGGGCCCCGGGGATTGCGAACCAAGGCATTCCATTCGGCCCCCGATAATCCCCGGTTGAAGGCGTTGGGATCGAAGCTCGGCGTCGATGCCATCGACAGGATTTCACCGGAGTGAATATCGAGCACGACGGCCGCGGCGGCTTCGTCGCCCAGCCGCTCAGCAGCAAAACGTTGTAGTTCCAAATCAATTGTCAGCCGTGCGTCGGCTCCGGGTGTGCCGTCATTGCGCGACAGTTCCCGGATCGATCGGCCCAAGGCGTTGACCTCAACCTGGCTGGTGCCGCCTTTGCCGCGCAGCGAAAGATCGTGAACTTTCTCCAACCCGGAGCGACCGATCCGAAAACCGGGGAGTTCGAGCAAAGGATCGCCGGTCTGATCTTTTTCGGCTGCGGGTGCAACATACCCCAGAACCGGTGCGGTTTCCTCGCCAAAGGGATAAAATCGGGTTTCGCCGACATCGATGAGCACGCCCGGCAATGCCGGCGCGTTGACCTCAATTTGAGCAACCTTTCGCCAGGGTAAGTTCTCTCGGATGACCACCGGCAAGAAACGGCGTCGGCGGCGAATTTCCCGACGAATGCGGTGCTCGTCAGCGTCGGTAATTTCGATGATCGCGCGCAGGGTCTCCAAGGCAATCGAAATATCCGGCGTGTTCTCCGGGATTAACATAACCCGGTAGTTCTGTTGATTGACCGCCATCGGACGCCCAAAGCGATCGACGATCCGGCCGCGGGGTGGGGCGAGAAGACGCAGGCTGATCCGGTTTTCCTCGGCCAAGGTCTTATATTTCTCACCCTCGATGACCTGCAGATAATACATGCGCGCCGCCAGCGCCGACATGGCAATGACCTGTCCGCCCCCCAAAATGAGGGACCGTCGGGTAAAAACACGATATCGGTCGGCGTCGCGCTGCATATTATCCTTGCTGCAAGAATGCTTGTTGCCAGCGCAGGAAGAACCATGCGACGGGCGGGAAAAAGCCTACCGTTAAGCCGTATTGGAACAACAAAATCCGGAAATCGAGGATCGTCAGATTCCAGAGCGACCCCAATAACCACATTTCAATGGCGGCGCCCAATCCGACGAGTGCAAAGCCAAACCAATATACCAGAAAGACGCGGCCCAGGAGAAATCGCCGTTGCGTGATGACGACGGCATAGATTGTGAGGAACGTCACGATGTGAATGCCGAGCGGCGCGCCGCTGAGGAGATCCTGCAGCAACCCGATGACAAATATCGCCACCGGGGGCATGAGATGAGACCGATAGAGGCTCCAATGATAAATCGAGACGATCGCCAGAACCGGCGCGACCGGCGTATAGCCGGGTATCCGCAAGGGAACGACGCTGAGAATGACGAGAATAAGCGTGAGGGCAAATGGCGTCAGCATGCGCGCCAGGCGGTCAACGTTCTGCCAGAACTCCGGCTTCATTGAACTGGCTTCGCGCCTGCCGCCTTTTTAGCTGAGGCGGCAACCGGCGCTCGTTTGGCAGTGGCCGAAGGTGCCGGATCGAGAACACCCCGCAGGCCGTATTCAACGACCCGGACGAATTCCAGCCGGCTACGCTCAACGAAGGGTTGAACCTCGACACGATTTTCTGTCACCACAGCGACAACCCCAATGGGGAGACCCGCCGGAAAGGCGCCACCATGGCCGGACGTGACAATGCGGTCACTCGGCGAAATTTGAATGTCCGGAGGCATGTGAATTAGTTGCGGCCGTTGTGCGTTGTTCCCGGCCAATATCGCCGGCGTGCGGCTCGATTCAACATAGATGGGAATGCGAGAGTTCAGGTCGGTGATCAACAACACGCGCGACGTACGCTCTCCGACGTCCGCGATGCGACCGATAAAGCCACGGTCACTTAAGACGGCCTGACCTTTGCGGACACCATCCCTGGCTCCCGTGTTTATGACAAGATTATGGGAGAAGGCACCACCGGTATCAGCAATCACACGCGCCGAGATAAAGGTCGCGCCGGCTTCAATTGGGACGTTCAAGAGGCCCCTCAGTGATCTATTTTCCGCCATCAGAGCACGGGCCGTCGTTTGCCATTGGAGGAGCCGCTGATTGGTCTCCCTCAACCGCTTATTTTCGCCGCGGATGTCGGCGAGCTGACGGAATTCATTGAGTTTCGAGGCAACCGTGGCAACCGGCTTTGAGACGGCGGCCAGAAGCGGCGCCATTGCATCTGTGACATGGGCTCTGGTGCGGTCAACCAAAACCGCATCC
>JAQCKY010000244.1 GCA_027592155.1 Pseudomonadota bacterium | reverse complement strand
CGTCTCTATCTCAGGGAACATCAGCGTAATATCCAAGCCGATGCCTTAGCGATGGCAAACGATTTAAACCGCGTTGCGCCGCAGGTTCGACGAAATCAGAGATTTTTTACCAGTTACGTCAGCGCCCAGGCGGCGTTGCGGGCACTACCCGAAGCGATCGTGATCGACGGTAACGGCAGACTGTTAGCCCGCTCAGGATTAAGTTATTCGCTCGAATTCGAACTGGGTACGCGAGAGTTTGTCAGCGAAATTTCCAGCAGCCTTCAACCCGGTAACGTTGTCATTCTAGGCGATGGTACAGGCGACCGGGTGAGAGCCGGGATAAAGTTATCCGCTTTTGTCGATGCCTATCTGATCGTGGGCAGGTTCGTCGCATCACAGGTGCTGGAGCATCTATCACGAACCGAAGGGGCCGCAATTCAATATAACCAGCTTGAGCGCAGCCGAGAATCACTGCAGATAAAATTTCTTTTGGTTTTTGTTGTCGTCGCTGTCCTCCTCCTTCTCGCCTCCGTCTGGATTGGCTGGTCGATCGCGACCCAACTGGCTACACCGATCAGCCATCTCATCGGCGCCGCTGAACGGGTACGCAAAGGGGATATTACCGCGCGGGTCAACGAACCCGACGCGGGTGACGAGGTCGGCATGCTGAGCCGGGCCTTCAACCGAATGACATCCCAATTGGAATTGCAGCAAGCAGGGCTGATTGAAGCCAACCGTGAATTAGATGAGAGGCGCCGGTTTACCGAAACCGTCCTTGAAGGCGTTTCCGCCGGTGTCATCGGGCTCGACAAAGACGGATGTATTCATTTGAGTAACGCGTCGGCTTCATCGCTTCTCGCCGCGGAATTAGAAACGGAATTTGGTAAATCCCTGACCGATGTAATTCCGGAAATGAAAGGCCTTTTCGATTCGGTCCGGAAAAGACCCGATCGAACGGCCCACGGTGAAGTCACTCTCATGCGGGACGGCAAAGAAATTACGCTCCTCGCCTCAATCGCGGCGGAGCAGGGGGTGGAGGAGCTCTTTGGCTACGTCGTGACATTTGATGACGTCTCCGAATTGATTTCCGCACAAAGAAAGGCGGCTTGGGCCGATATCGCCCGTCGTATCGCCCATGAGATCAAAAATCCGCTAACACCTATCCAATTGTCCGCCGAGCGGCTGAAGCGTAAATACCGAAATGAAATAACAACGGACCCGGAAATCTTCATAGCCTGTACGGATACGATCGTCAGGCAGGTGGAAGATATCGGCCGCATGGTCGACGAATTCTCCGCCTTTGCCCGAATGCCGCAACCGGATTTCAAAGACAGCGACCTGACCGCGCTGGTAAAAGAAATTTTCTTTCTCGAATCAAATCGCTTTCCTGATATTGACTACCAGCTAGACGTCCCCGACGAATCCCTTTATCTCCGGTGTGATCGGCGGCAAGTGGGAAGGGCGCTGACCAACATTCTTAAGAACGCCTCGGAGGCGGTTTCCTCCGCGCTTCAAGTTGAGCCTAATGATGGCCGTAAAGGGGAAATCCGGGTAAAATTGAGTGAAGATGACGGCTTGGTATTCCTGGATATCATTGACAACGGAAAGGGTTTGCCACCGGCGCTAAAAGACCGTCTCACTGAACCCTATGTGACGACACGAGATGGCGGAACCGGGCTCGGACTAGCAATCGCAAAGAAAGTAATGGAAGATCACCATGGCGAGTTGCTCATGGATAATAACGAGAAACACGGTGCCTTCATTAGACTCACGTTCCCCCATGACGTCGCGGAGGGTGTACAAGCATCCAAACAGGATGGTGAGTCGTCGCCTTCCGCGACCACAGCGAAACCCGTGGTGACCAATGGCGTATGATATTCTCATCGTTGACGATGAATCCGACATCCGGATGCTGACGGCGGGCATCTTTGAGGATGAGGGGCATCAGACCAGAGAAGCTCACGATAGTGCCACCGCCCTTGCGACGATTGAGGCGCGGCGGCCTAACCTCGTCCTCCTCGACATATGGCTAGAAGGCAGTGATCTCGATGGGATGGGCATTCTTGAGATTCTCGCCCACGACCACCCGAACCTGCCGGTCGTCATGATGAGCGGTCATGGAAATATCGAAACAGCGGTCAACGCGATCAATTTGGGCGCCTACGACTTTATCGAAAAACCGTTTAACGCCGACCGAATGATTCTTGCCGCAAATCGCGCGATCGAAGCGGCGAAGCTGCGCCAAGAGAATGAAGAGCTCCGGCTGAGGGTCGGCGCTGAAGCGGAACTCGTCGGCGAATCGAACTTGATAAACCAGCTACGGCAAACCGTCGATCGCGTCGCACAGTCGAATAGCCGCGTACTCATCACGGGTCCTGCCGGATCGGGCAAGGATGTCGTCGCCCGCCTTATCCATAAACATTCTACCCGCTCATCCGGCCCCTTTATTGCGATCAACTGCGCCACCCTGCAACCTGACGGTTTGGAGCACAGCCTATTCGGTTCGGAAACAGTTGGGGATAGTGGCCGTGTACCCCATACGGTTGGTACTTTTGAGCAAGCCCATAACGGCACGCTGTTTTTGGATGAAGTGGCCGATATGCCGCTCGAAACCCAAGGTAAAATTGTCAGGGTTCTTCAGGAACAAAATTTCCAGCGGGTCGGTGGCACCACCCGTGTCACCGTCGATGTCCGGGTAATAGCCTCATCCAGCAGAGACCTCGAAGCTGAGATGCGTTCAGGTCAATTCCGTGAGGACTTGTTCTATCGGCTGAGCGTTGTTCCCGTCGCGGTCCCGTCACTGCGCGAGCATCGGGAAGATATTCCAGCGCTTGCTTTGTTTTTTATGACCAGAACTGCTGAAACAGCGGGCCTCCAACCTCGCCGATTTGCCGAGGATGCAATTGCGACCCTGCAATCCTATGATTGGCCGGGTAACGTTCGTGAGCTTCGTAACGTGGTTGAGAGAATTCTCATCATGGGCGCCGAGGATGAAAACGGGATGCTGCGTGCGGATGCCATCCCTGCGGAAATAAGTTCAGCAACCCCCAAAGCGGCAATCGACAGCGAAAGCCTGGAAATCATGGGACTGCCATTACGCGAAGCACGCGAAATTTTTGAACGTAATTATTTGGTTGCCCAGGTCGGTCGATTTGGTGGCAATATTTCCAAGACCGCAAGCTTCGTCGGTATGGAGCGGTCCGCCCTGCATCGGAAGTTGAAGAGTCTCGGTGTTCAATCCGAAGAACGGGTTCGTGCTGCGAACGACTGAGCCGGTATCGTTTTTGGGCCTGCGGGCTATCGCCAGGAATTTTAGTTCATGAAAGTTATCGTATGTGGCGCCGGACAGGTCGGGTACAACATCGCCCGGTATCTGGCTCAGGAAGATAACGACGTCACCGTTATCGACAGCTCACCGGAGTTGACACGGAAAATCGGCGATACACTGGATGTGAAAGCCGTCACGGGGTTGGCGTCTCACCCATCGGTGCTGGAACAAGCCGGCGCACTCGACGCCGATATGGTTGTCGCGGTCACACAGTCGGACGAAGTCAACATGGTGGCATGTCAGATTTGTCATTCGTTGTTCGAGGTCACAACAAAAATTGCCCGTGTCCGTCAGCAGGGTTACTTGCTGCCGAAATGGGCCAACCTGTTTTCTCGTGACCATATGCCAATCGACGTTGTGATTTCCCCTGAGCGTGAGGTTGCCGGCGCGATTGCACGACGCATCGAAGCCCCCGGTGCACTGGACATCATTTCGTTGGCAGAGGGTCGCGTGAAACTCATTGGCGTCCGGTGCGGAGAGGATTGCCCGCTCGTAAATACACCGTTACGGCAATTGACCCAGCTGTTCCCGGATTTGCATATCGTCATCGTCGGGGTGGTCAGTGACGGTAAAGCCTCGGTGCCCACCGGCGACGATGTCATGGTCCCCGGCGATGAGGTTTATTTCGTCGCCGACAGCGAACATGTGCAGCGGGCGTTGGCAGCATTTGGCCACGAAGAACCCGAAGCCCGACGTATCGTGATATTCGGCGGCGGCAATGTCGGACTCTTTCTTGCTCAGGAAATCGAGGAAAGGCATCCCTCGGTTAATTTGAAAGTCATCGAAGCCGATAAATCCCGCGCGGAAATCGTGGCAAGAACTCTCAAGCGTTCGGTCGTCCTGGAGGGCAGCGTTCTCGATACCGAAATATTGGAGGAGTCCAATATCAGGTCCGCGGAGACTGTCGTTGCGGTGACCAATGACGACGAGACGAATATTCTATCCTCGCTGCTGGCGAAGCGCCACGGCACACAAAGGGCGATCGCCCTACTGAACAACGAAGTCTATCGTTCTCTTACGGGCGACCTCGGAATTGATGTTGTCGTAAATCCCCGAAGCATAACGGTTTCGACCATCCTTCAACATGTTCGTCGGGGGAGGATTCACGCGGTCCACACCATCGGGGACGGGTTTGGAGAACTTATCGATGCAGAAGCGATGGAGACCTCCAGTCTGGTTGGAGTTCCGTTGAAAGAAGCGGATTTGCCGGAGGGTGTTTTGGTGGGCTCCATTGTCCGAGGAGACGACGTCATCATCCCGCGCGGCAACACGGTTGTTCAGACCAACGACCGGGTCGTCCTGTTCGCCGTCGCCGCCGCGGTCAAGCAGGTCGAGCAGATGTTTGCCGTTCGCCTCGAATTCTTTTAGGCGGAATTAATAATGCCTCGCGTCAGTTACGTAAACGGCCGTTACCTCCGCCACGCGGATGCAGGGATCCATATCGAAGATCGGGGCTTCCAGTTTTCGGACGGAATATATGAGGTGATTGCCGTCGCGAATAACGCACTGGTCGATCTCGATGGCCATATGGCTCGGCTGGATTACTCGCTTCGTGAACTGCGAATTAAACCGCCGGTGGGCCA
>JAQCKY010000243.1 GCA_027592155.1 Pseudomonadota bacterium | reverse complement strand
GTTCCGTATTTGGCGGCGCGGAAAAATACGCAATGTCAGGTTCCCCGTCGAAGCGCCCCCAGAAATCCCAAAAAAGGGCACAACGGAGCTCAGCGGTGCTCATCCCTTGCAAGGGGCAACGGTCGCCAATCTTTCACCCGCGCTGGCGGACGAAATAGGCGTAGATATTCTGAAAACCGGTGTCGTCATTACCGAAATTCGCCGGGCCTCACCGGCTCATCGCCTCAATTTTCGCCCCGGCGATATTGTCCGTGGCGTTAACGGTAGTGAAATTGGCTCCGTTCAAGAGTTGCAGCGGGTCCTGGTCAGCCAGGTCAGCAGATGGCGTCTTGCTGTTGAACGGGAAGGGAATGTCCATTCCGTGGTCATCAATCGGTGACGACACTTTTTGAGTCTCAAGCGCCAAGACCGTTGGCCGATCGTTTGCGGCCAAAAACATTGAATGACGTTGTCGGCCAGGATCATCTGTTAGGTGCCGACGCCCCCCTCGGTCGAATGATCGCAGACAACCGGATAGCCTCTTTGATTTTGTGGGGGCCGCCCGGTACGGGTAAGACGACGATTTCCCGCCTCATTGCCGACGCAATCGGTATTGAATTTGAATCCCTGTCTGCGGTCTTTTCCGGTGTCGCCGATCTGAGAAAGGTCTTTGAGTCGGCAAAACAGCGCCGGGAGGCGGGGCGCGGTACGCTGCTGTTTGTCGATGAAATCCATCGCTTCAACCGGGCTCAGCAGGATGGGTTTCTGCCTTATGTTGAAGACGGGACGATCAATCTTGTTGGGGCGACGACCGAAAACCCATCCTTTGAATTAAACGGCGCGCTGCTGTCCCGCTGTCAGGTCCTGGTATTGAACAGGCTTGACGATGCGGCGCTTGAGGAATTGCTGGTCCGGGCCGAGGCGGAAGAGGGAAAGTCGCTTCCGCTTCAGGAGGATGCCCGACTTGCCTTGCGGGCGATGGCCGACGGCGACGGGCGTTATTTGCTTAACCTCGCCGAGGAGCTATTTACCCTGCCGTCCGAGCCGCTTTTGGATAATCAGGCGATGGCCCATGTTATCCAGCGGCGGGCACCTCTTTACGATAAAAGCCAGGAGGGGCATTACAATCTCATCAGCGCTTTGCATAAGAGCCTGCGCGGGTCGGATACCGACGCGTCGCTTTATTGGCTTGCCCGGATGTTGTCCGGCGGGGAGGATCCACGTTTTGTCGCCCGCCGACTGGTTCGCTTCGCGGTGGAGGATATCGGCCTCGCCGATCCCGATGCTCTGCCGCACTCAATCTCCGCGTGGGAAGCTTATGAACGATTGGGTTCACCGGAAGGGGATCTGGCAATTGCCCAAGCGGTGATCTATCTCAGCACGGCACCGAAATCCAACGCTGCCTATAAAGCATTCAGCGCCGCGATGCGATCGGCGAGAGACAGCGGCTCGGTGTCGCCACCAAAGCATATCTTGAACGCGCCGACCAATCTGATGAAGGATCTCGATTACGGCAAGGGATATGTCTATGACCATGAGACCGAGGAAGGTTTCTCAGGGCAAAATTATTTTCCGGACGATTTTCCGAGACAGCAATATTACCGTCCGACGGACAGGGGGTTTGAGCGCGATATCAATAAACGGTTGGCCTATTGGCAGAAGCTTCGTGACCGGAGTAAGGATCGTGAACCCCACTAACCAAGCTCCGCAGAGACGCAAGATTACGGTTGTCATCGCGCGGTTCGTCCTCCAGTTTGAGGACGACTTGGAAATCGGTCGATCACTGTTATGAAAATCTTGCTGTTTGTCGCCGCCGGTGGGGCGATAGGAGCCGTTTGCCGGTATCTGGTGGGTGTCGGTGCTGTGCGATGGCTCGGCGTCGCTTATCCTTGGGGGACGCTGACAGTCAACATTGTTGGCTGTCTCATTCTCGGGCTTTTGGTGGAGTTTTTTGCGCTTCACTGGTCTCCGAGCCAGGAGGTAAGAGCATTTTTTGCGATTGGAATTTTGGGTGCCTTCACGACATTTTCGTCGTTTTCAATGGAGACAATTTTGTTGTTTGAACGGGGTGAGGTTGCGGCGTCTCTGGGTTATGTCCTGATGACAGTGCTGTTATCGATTGGCGCCTTTGCCGTCGGCATGTTTACGTTCCGGCAGATCTACCTATGAGCGGCGTTCAAACCGTCACGGTGGAGACCGACGAGGACGGATTGCGTCTGGACCGCTGGTTTAGAAGCAAATTTCCCGATGTCACCCATGGCCGGTTACAAAAGCTTCTGCGGACCGGGCAGATCCGAATTGACGGTGGCAGGGTGAAATCAAATCATCGTCTTGAGTCGGGACAGCAAATCCGCATACCCCCTATCAGCCCTACCGAGGAGGGGGAGAGGCGGGATCCGAAGCCAAGAGAGCTGCCGAGTATTTCAGATGCGGACAGCGAAGCCATTCAAGCGTCGGTCCTCTTCAAGGACGATCATCTTATTGCCATTAACAAACCAGCAGGGCTTGCCGTTCAAGGGGGCTCTAAACTCAGCCGTCATGTAGACGGAATGTTGGATGCCCTGCGCTTTGGATCGAGCGAGCGGCCTCGTCTCGTTCATCGCTTGGATAAGGATACCTCTGGGGTCCTGCTGCTCGCCCGAACCGCTAAAGTGGCCGCCGTGCTGACCGCCGCCTTTCGGACGAGCGATATGCAGAAAGTTTACTGGGCCGTCGTACGCGGTGTCCCGGTACCCCGTCACGGATATATCGATCAGCCGCTGCGCAAAGAAAAAGTGCATCAGGGGGAGCGGGTCGTCGCATCGACGGTTGGGCAAAAGGCACTGACCAACTATCGAACGATCGAGGCGGCAGGTCGCCGGGCTGCCTGGTTGGAGTTGATGCCGGAAACCGGCAGAACCCATCAACTGCGCGTTCATACCGCGGCAATCGGAAATCCGATCCTGGGCGATGGGAAATACGGCGGCGCGGAAGCATTCTTGGATACGGATGCCATCGCGTCGCAAATTCACCTCCACGCCCGGGCCCTAAAATTTCCCCATCCAAGCGGCAACGGCGGGTTATTTCAGGTGATCGCACCTTTACCGGACCATATGCTCGCAACGTGGAAATTTTTTGGGTTCGACGCGGAAGATTTGAAAGCGATACCATTTCAGAGCGATTATAATTTGTGAGTTCGAAGACTTGTTTGCATACCTGCGACTCCCCGTTATTGAGTGCGACAAATGACTGCTAACCTTTCCCTTAATTTGGTGGTTCTAGACTGTGATGGGACTCTTGCGGATTCGCAGGGTGAGATTATTTCGGTCATGAATGCAGCCTTCAAAGACCACAAACTGGCAAAACCCGATCCGCAAGCTGTGCGGAAGTCGGTGGGTCTTGAACTAGAAGAAGCGATCAGTTCCTTGCTTCCGGGTGGAAACGAAACGCTTTGGAATAAGGTTTCCGAAACCTATCGAACGCATTCTTATGCGCGGCGTGATGCGGGCAAGCGGGGAGAGCCGTTATTTGATGGCGCCAAGTTGGCAATCGAGGCCATGTCATCTCGCGGTTGGCAGTTAGGGATCGCCACGATGAAGTCCATGCGCGGCCTGACGCACTTGTTGGGCGAGCACAACATTGGCCGTCATTTTTCAACGCTGCAGACCGGGGACGGCAACCCGGGGAAACCAAATCCGGAAATGCTGTTTCGGGCGCTGGCGGAAACCGGCACCGATGCGATGAGCGCGGTTATGGTGGGCGACACCAGTTACGATATGCAGATGGCGGTGAACGCCGGTTTTAGGGCGGTCGGTGTTGCCTGGGGATATCACGAAGTGCAGGAACTGCGGGATGCAGGTGCGATCGCGATTGCCGACGATTTTGAGACATTACCGGCAGTGCTCGAGCAGCTGTTTGGTGTTACCTGATGCTGGTTTGGCGCCCGAATGATCGGAGGGTGAGCCCATGAGGATTGGTGCCGACATGATCCGGGAGTTTGAGGCCGTTAGCCTGAAGGAGGAGAGTGGCGGTTTTGTCGTTCTGCTCGATCACGAGAAGCTCGAAACGCCGGCCGGAAATACCTTGTGGCTCCATCCCCCGAATTTGGCCAAGGCGATTGCAGATGAATGGGCGTCACAATCGTCGCCGATCGATACCGCTACGATGCCGATGACGCGTTTCGCGGCGACGACCTTGGACAGAGTTCTGCCGAACCGCGACGAAATAGTCGGGAACAGCGTGAAACTCGCCGAAGCAGACCTTCTTTGTTACCGCGCGCCTGAACCGGAGGAGCTCGTTCAACGCCAATACAATCTGTGGCAGCCTCTATTGGACTGGGCAAAAACCGATTTGAATGCGCCGATGGTTGTTACGGACGGTATCCTACCGATCACGCAGCCGATCGAATGTTTGGGCTCTCTCCACCGGGCAATTTCGAAACTGAATGAGTACGAGCTGATGGCTCTGGCCTCTCTGGCGTCGGCAAGCGGGTCGCTGGTGTTGGGCCTCGCGCTTATCCACAAGCGAATCGACGCCGAATCCATGGCCGATGCGGCGTTGGTGGAAGAAACCTATCAGCTCGAAAAGTGGGGGGATGATCAGGATTTGTCCGATCGAGTGCAAAAAACCCGCGACGAACTGCGGGAGACGGAGATCTATCTCAAACTCATAGGCGACTGAGACCTTGCTTGCCTTTGAACCTAGTGCCCGCCCGACATTCGGGTTATGGTGAGGTGATTTCGTTAAAATTACTCTTTCCACTGAAATGTCGAAAAGCGCACCTTAAATCATGTACGAAATTATTCGTGAACTCGAAGAACGCCGCGCGAGAGCGCGGGCTGGTGGCGGTAAAACGCGAGTCGATGCCCAGCACAAGCGGGGCAAATTGACCGCCAGAGAACGGCTCGATTTACTCCTGGATCCCGGTTCCTTCGAGGAATGGGATATGTTTGTCGA
>JAQCKY010000242.1 GCA_027592155.1 Pseudomonadota bacterium | reverse complement strand
GCCTCGCCTTTCACGCCAGGAGCGAAGAGGATCTCGAGATTCTCTCCAAGGCTGAGGGCGCATCCGCCGTTGAAGAGATTGACGAGCCCGGCGGCGGCAAGCGTGTTCGCCTGACCGATCCCAACGGCCTTCAGGTCGAAGCCATCTGGGGTATGGATAATGTTGACCCCCTACCGGTTTGAGACATCACTTACAACAACGGTAAACAGCGGACGAACCGCACCGACCTACAGCGCATCAAGATGGAACCCGCGCACGTCAAACGAAGTGCCCACTGCGTTTTCCGTTCCACCGACCTTAAGGCAACCAATGCCTGGTATAATAAGTACCTTGGATTGGCCAAGACCGATGATATTTACGCGGGCGAAAAAGACAATCTGCTCGCCACCTTCAACCATGTCGATGCCGGTGACGAATTCGTCGATCATCACACCCTCCTGGCGGTTCAGTCGGACAGCCACGCCTTCAACCATCTGTCCTTCGAGGTCGCCGATTTCGACGACGTCCAGATCGGGCATGAATACCTGGCCAGCAAGGGAAAATACAAACACGCCTGGGGTGTCGGCCGTCACGTTCTCGGCAGCCAGATTTATGATTACTGGCGGGACCCTTGGGGCCGTATTCACGAGCACTGGACCGATTCCGATATGGTAAACATGGACCATAAGCCCGGCCTCCACAGCACCGAGGAAGGGCTGGTGAGCCAATGGGGCCCGGAATTCCCCGGGGATTCATTTCTGGACGATCCGGAGAATCACGCCGTCCAGCCAATTCCCGCGTAACGGCAGAGATCTAAGAGGCCTCGCATTCAAATGTGGGTGCGGGGCCTTTTTTTTATGTGCCGTACAGGCCGACACGCGCGGACGGGTGGTCCAGCCTGAGTTGGATTAAGGGTAGATTATCGTCCCGCGACGGATAGCGCGTTCGGGGCGGTGGCGGCATGGATTGAACGACGTGTCTTGATTGTGCGCCATACCCGTTCGCTGCGCGCTGATTGCCGCATAATCCAGCGTATCGGCATGTCTTGCCAGTGCCTGAGCTCCTCACGGTTGCTATCCAGGACGATGTCGCCTTGATCGGTTACGGCAATAAGCACGAGATGATATTCGCCGTTTTGCAATTGCCCCGCAGCGAATAGCAATGAGGACCGTGGCCATCCCATACTGATCAGGCGTTGGCGCTTTTCGAGCGCGTAATCCTCGCAATCCCCCGAATTTACTGGAAATGTCCAATATTCCGAGATGCCATATATTTCAAAATCGGATTTATAGCTGACCCGCTGGTTAACGCCGTGTTGGACGGATTTCAGTTCCGCCAGCCTGTCCGCCGTCAGGGGAACAACCTGACGCTCGCCGGCGCCATCGCATTGCCCGACAAATCGAGTACAAAATGCCCGAAAGCCCTTGGGTGCGACGACCCTGCTCCCTTCGGCCATATGCGTGCCAACGGCCTTATGATGTGTATTCTCAGACGAATTCAACGGCATTGCATAGGCGAGCGCTTGAAACGCCGCCATAAACAGAGCCGCCATCACAAAAATCATCACTAGAGACCAGCTTTTCATTGGTCTTCCCCAACCCACCGCGGCCGTTCTGCCGCCTATTGCAGATGGGGAATGTGAACTTCGGATATCACCGGGGATTCGACTATTTTTAGTAACGTTTTGTAATAGAATGGGAGTGATTGAACAGGCGCCCTGTTACGCGTTATGGTCCGCACAAGACGTAATTTCGGGAGAGTTCCATGGCCGACAAAGTTACCAAAACCGATGCCGAGTGGCGCAAGCAGCTCACCGCGGAGCAATATCATGTAACCCGCGAAAAAGGCACAGAACGGCCCTTTACCGGTGAGTATAACGACAGCAAGACGGCGGGAACCTATCTCTGCGTCTGCTGCGGTGAGGAACTGTTCGAGTCGGACACTAAATTCAATTCCGGCACCGGCTGGCCGAGCTTCTTCAAGCCGATCTCCGCCGAGGCGGTCACCGAAGAATCCGACACCGCTTATGGAATGGTCCGCACCGAAGTCATGTGCGCCCGCTGCGATTCCCATCTCGGTCACGTCTTCCCGGACGGTCCTGCCCCAACCGGCCTTCGTTATTGCATGAATTCAGCATCGCTGAAGCTACAGGAAAAGGGCGATTAAGGGCGCCGCATCGCCTCCCGGCGCGGCTCAAAATCTACGCGGTATTCTCTGGATGGTGTTGTCCGTCGCCCTGCTGGCGGGCGTGGATACCTTTGTCAAAGTCGTGGCCAAAGACCTCCACACTTTTGAAATCGTGTTTTTCAGAAATTTTTTCGGGGCTATTTTCCTGCTGCCCTTCGTCCTCCGGCCGGGATTTCACCAGCTCAGAACCAAGCGTATCGGGTTTCATGCAATGCGCGGCGTTCTGCATGTCATCGCAATGTCGAGTTGGTTTTTTGCCCTGACATTGATTCCCATAGCAGAGGCAACCGCGCTTTCTTTCATTCTCCCCATGTGGGCATCGATCGGCGCGATAATTTTCCTCGGAGAACCCAACCGGCTCAGCCGCTGGCTCTCCATCGCGCTGGGGATCATTGGTATGTTGATCATTATCCGCCCGGGCATCGTGCCGATCACAATCGGTGTCCTCCTGGTCCCCCTCTCGTCTCTCGCGGCCGCCGGCGTCAAGATCATGACAAAATCCCTGGCCCGCACCGATACACCGCTGACCATCATCGCCTATATGAGCGTTATCCTGACCCTATTCTCATTCATTCCCGCAATCTTTGTCTGGAAAACGCCCAGCCTTGCGGCACTCGGCATGATGGCCTTGATGGGGGCATTTGGAACGCTCGCCCATTACTTCATGACGGCGGCCTATCGCGACGGAGAGCTCACCGCCGTCGAACCCTTCACCTACGTCCGGCTGATCTGGGCGGCGATTATCGGCTATGTCTTCTTCTCCGAGGCCCCGGTCCTCTGGACCTGGGCCGGCAGCGCCGTCATCGTCGCCGGCGCAATATATCTGGCCCGCATCGAGGCCATGCAGTCCCGAGCAGCGCGGGCTGCCGCATCCTGATGAATTAGTACCGCGCCCGCAAAGTAATCTCGGTCCGATCGCCCTTCACCGAAAACGAGGCCGCCTCGAAAGTCGGAGGACCGAAAATCACCCGGGCGTCGTTGGCGAAACCATAGCCTTCCTTGGGAATGCCTAAGAAGTAGGTGTTCATCTCTTCATCTTTGTTTTCGTCGTGGTGGATCGCAAGCGCGTAGATCCCTGGCGGAATATCTTTGAATTCCACCTGCACCGATCCTTTCCGGGCCGCGACGTCGGTGCCCCGAAACCGCTCGCCGCGGGGAAACTCATCGGCTTTGTTGTAGACCGCGAGGCGGATATTTCCTTGATCGTTCCGGATGTCGGTCACCGTCACGATAAGGTCGGCCGCCGAGGCAACCGGCGAGCAAAGCAAAAGCCCCGCGAGGGCCAATGGCACGGTACGAGAATATTTCATAAGATAGTCTGTCGCGGGCCAAAGACCGCTGTCAACAAACCGTAACGGCTAGTGCGTCGGCTGACTCTGCGTCGCGGCCAGCATCGCTTCGGCGTTGGCAAGCTCGGTCTCAGCCGCTGCCCGCTGACCTTCGTCCGCCCCTTGCAGCGCCGTACGGGCGGCATTGACCCGTTCTTCCGCCGCCGAGCGATCGATGTCGGCAACCGGAACCGCTTCATCGACGAGGACCGTACAGCCTTCCTGGTTGGCTTCGGCAAAGCCGCTCGAAACAAAAAATCGGCCGGTTACGGCACCGTCGTTGTGGATCTCGATCACGCCGGGGCGAACCGTGGTAAGGATCGGCGAATGGCCGGGCAGAACACCAAAGTCACCTTCGGAGCCGGGCACGACAACCATCCCGGCCTCTTCCGAGGCGATGAGGCTGGTGGGTGTGGCGAGATCAAATCCGACCATATCGGCCATGGTAATAATCCTTACGTCCCTTAAGCCGCTTCAGCAGCCATTTTTTGCGCCTTCGCAACCGCTTCCTCAATGGTACCGACCATGTAGAACGCGGCTTCGGGGAGGTGATCGTACTCACCGGCGCAGATTGCCTTAAAGCCCTTGATGGTGTCTTCGAGGGCAACGAACACGCCCGGAGAACCGGTGAAGACCTCGGCAACATGGAACGGCTGTGACAGGAAGCGCTGAATCTTACGCGCCCGGGCCACGGTCAGTTTGTCCTCTTCGGACAATTCATCCATGCCCAGAATGGCGATGATGTCCTGTAGGTTCTTATAAGTCTGCAGAATACGCTGCACTTCACGGGCAACGCCATAATGCTCCTCGCCGACAATCTTTGGATCCAACACACGCGACGTTGAATCGAGAGGATCGACAGCCGGGTAAATACCCAGTTCGGCGATCGACCGGCTCAGCACCGATGTTGCATCCAAGTGAGCGAAGGACGCCGCCGGCGCCGGATCGGTCAAATCGTCGGCAGGAACGTAAATCGCCTGCACCGACGTGATCGACCCCTTATTGGTCGAGGTAATGCGTTCCTGCAAGGAGCCCATATCCGTCGCCAGGGTCGGCTGATAACCCACGGCGGAGGGAATACGTCCCAGCAACGCCGAAACTTCGGAACCTGCTTGCGTGAAACGGAAAATATTATCGACGAACAGCAGCACGTCCTGGCCTTCCTGGTCGCGGAAATATTCCGCGACGGTCAGTCCGGAAAGCGCAACCCGAGCCCGCGCGCCGGGAGGCTCGTTCATTTGGCCGTAAACCAGTGCCACTTTGGAGCCCGGGCCATCCAACTGGATAACGCCGGATTCCAGCATTTCGTGATAGAGATCGTTACCTTCGCGGGTCCGCTCTCCGACACCGGCAAACACCGAATAACCGCCATGGGCTTTCGCGATGTTGTTGATGAGCTCCATGATGATGACGGTCTTGCCGACACCGGCACCGCCGAACAATCCAACCTTA
>JAQCKY010000241.1 GCA_027592155.1 Pseudomonadota bacterium | reverse complement strand
CCCCCACCTCTCCTAACCCTCTCCGCCCCCGGGGGCAGAGAGGGAATGGTGCTTAGGTTAGCTTAACGGAATATCGTTGTCGCTCTTTGAGGCCTGATAAGTTTCGGACATCTCATCTTAGGCGCGCCTTATCGGGGCGTAGTCGCCGTCACGCCGCGCTGGGTCAGGGGAATAATCTCCTGCTTCATGACGTCTAGAATCCGGGCGCAGAGATGAGCTTGGTCGATTACCATGAGTGCCAAGATAGCGGGCGCGGTGGTCAACCGCGAACGGAAGTTGGCTAAAAACTGCGGATTGGGGTGACGGTGCCGGGAACGAAGAGAATTTCGTCCATGGTGAATCGTTTCTTACACTCGTCGATCGATTTTTTGACGATCAACGGTTTAAACGAGGCGTCATACCAGAGCCATTTCTCTTTCAACTCGCCGGTCACGCCGCACTCGGTGAGGGTGTCGGCCAACATTTGGTGGCGTTTGTCGAATTGTTCTTCGGTGATGAACAGATGTTCGTGCGCGTTTTTCGGCAAGCGCCCGCCATAGATTTTCGGCCCCCCGAACACCCGCATCATAAACTCGGTCTGCTGGCTGATCTGATGGTCTTGGTTGGTCCCTTTGAACAGGATGGCAAGTTCAGGGTCCGCATAGATCTTGGCATAAAACGACCGATGCACCCGCTCGATCCGCTCCCGGCTGCCCAATTTGTCGAAGAGGCTGTCTTCGGTATTGGCTTCCGAGTCCTGAGCTTGAAGAACCGCCATTTGCATCGCTGAATTTACCTACTTGGTCGGGGACAGAATTGCATATGGGGACGGCGAAATCCGTTTCAAAGACTAAGCTGGCAATCGGCCGCGTCATGGTCGATAAATTCATCAAAGGAAAGAACGACACAGCTCGGAGGAAATTCGATGAACACTGTCACCCCCTCGGTCCATCCGGACCTTGCCGCCCATCAGGACTCAATGACCGCCCGCATTTATACGCTGGCCGGCCATATTCACTGTGCCTTCGGCTATTCGGTCGTCAACTGCACCCTGATTGAGGGGGAAGACTCCTGCATCCTGGTCGACACCATGACCAGCATGGATACCGCAGAGGTGGCGGCGGCCGAGTTCAAGAAGATCACCGATAAGCCGATCAAGACGATCATTTTCACCCATTTTCATGCCGATCATGTCAGTGGTACGAACGCCTTCGTCTCCAATGAGGATATCGCCTCCGGCGCGGTGGAGATCATCGGTCAAGAAGAACTCGCGGACCACGTGATGCGCGATGTCGGTCTGATTGCGCCGATCCTTGGGCGTCGCGCCATGTATCAGTTCGGCATGCGGCTGCCGATCAGTTCCGAAGGCACGGTCGGTGCCGGGCTGGGCCCGCCCCAGCGGCCAGGACGGCGCACCTTCGTGACCCCGACTACGACCTTTGAGAAACTCTATGAGGGAGAGACCGGCGGCATCAGGTTCGAGGTCCATCTCATCCCATCCGAAACCGAAGACCAATGCGCGGTCTGGCTGCCCGATGAAAAGGTGCTGCTCTCCGCGGACGCGATTTATGAATCCTTCCCCAATGTCTATGCCCTGCGGGGCACCAAGTTCCGCAATCCGATGATCTGGGCGCAGGGTGTCGACCGGCTGCGGGAGTTCGGCGCCGACATTCTCATTCCCCATCACGGACGTCCCGTCGAAGGGGCGGAAAAGATCAGCGACCTGATGGTCGACTACCGCGACGCGATCCAATTCGTCCATGATCAGACCATCCGTTATATGAACAAAGGATACCGGCCCGACGAAATCAAAGAAGTCGTCGAGATGCCCGAGCATCTTCGCGATCACCCGTGGCTCGGCGAGTTCTACGGCTCCTACAAACATTCGATCCCGGCAATCTATGCCGGTTACATCGGCTGGTATCAGGGCGATCCGATAGAGCTCGACCCCACGCCGTGGCAGGAGAAAGCGTCGCGGTATGTCGCCTTGATGGGCGGGCGCGACAAGCTGCTTGAGACCGCCCGTGCGGCGATGGCCGACGATGCCCAATGGGCGGCGGAACTCCTGACCTGGCTGGTCCGCGCCGATCTGGACGACACCGAAGCCCGGGAACTGAAGGCCCAGGCGTTACGGGCTTGGGCTTATGTGCAGAAGAACGCCACCTGGCGCAACTGGGGCCTGACCGCGGCGCTTGAGCTTGAAGACAACCTTGATATGCCGGGTGGCGGCATGGTGCTCGGTTCGCCTGATCAAGTCGCTGGTTTTCCTCTGGAGGCCATCCTGCAGGTCATGACGGTTCGCCTAATCGCAGAGCAGTCCTGGGACACCCACGTCCGGGTCGCCTTTGAGACGACCGACAGCAACGAGTCATGTGCATTAGAGGTTCGCAGGGGTGTTTGTCAGTTCTTTGCGACCGCGCCCGCTGAGCGTGATGCGACCATGACATTCGACCGGGCATTTTTGCTCAAATGGGTGTTTGGCCAGACAACCTTCGAGGACGCCATCGAGGCCGGCGACGTGAAAATCGATGGTGAGGTATCCGTTGTCTCCGACCTGCTGGCCAAGTTCGAGCCCTTCAATCAGGCGACCAGCATCAACGTCGCGATGCGGTAAACTTTCGGGGTACCCTCACCCGGCGAATTCCAAAACGCCCTAATACCAAGGTATGGAAAGTAATACTGACGCCCGTTTCTGGCATTTTCGGTTATCGCATAGTCTTACGTACGCTTAAACAAGCATGAGTGGTGGAAACCGGCTGCAAGGTCGGGATCTGATGACGCGGCGGAAAACGGTGATGTAAGGGTGTCCAATGTTCAGTAGAACGGCCGGCAACGGCCCTGAAAAATATTCTCCGGAGATAAGTGATCGCGTTAATCCAATCGATCACGCCCCTCGTGGTTTGTCGGATGACGATGACACGCCCACGACCCACTGCCGACAGAAGGATTTAGACCGGACGCTGGCACGGAGTAATAAGATTTTTGAGCAGATTTTCGACAGTGCCTCAATCGGCATGACGGTCACAGATCTGGAAGGTCGCTTCCTGCGAGTGAACAAATCCTTTTCGAATTTCATCGGATACCCGATACCGGCGCTTCTTGAACTCCGAATCAACGACGTCACCCATCCTGACGAAATTCAGGCTACCGGAGATGTTCGGCGGAAAATCATCGAAAACGGGTTGCTTCCCCAAGCGCGGGAAAAACGTTACGTCAGGAAAGACGGCGAGGTCGTTTGGGGCTCGATCACCCGCACGCTCATTGAGGACCCGGAGAACGACGTGCGGTATGTCGTCGGTCAAATCCAAGACATTACGCAACGGAAACATGCGGAGACCACGAGGGATCAGCTCGAAACCCGGTTACGCGATTTCGCTGATTCCGCCGCCGACCGGTTTTGGGAGACGGATAGTCAGCATCGTTTCTCCTATGTGTCGGAAATGGCGAGCGTTGCGAATTATGATGGCGAGGGCCCGTTACTTGGAAGTTACGTCTGGGAGCTGCCCGGCGTTGACCCCACGGCGGCGGAGATCGAAGCTTTACGGGGCGCCGTAAGCTCACAGCAGGCATTTCGAAACCTCGTATTCTCTCGAGAATTGCCGGATGGTACCCAAGTCTGGAGCCGTGCATCGGGTAAACCCATATTTGACTCGCGTGGGGAATTTTTGGGGTATCGCGGAACCTGCACGGACATCACTCAGGAGATGGAGTCCAAGGAGGATATAGCCGCTCTTCATGCGCGTTTTATCGACGCCATTGAGAATGCGCCGCTTGGCATTGTCTATTGGGATTCCGACGATCGGTTCGCGATGGCAAACAGTGAATTCAAGAAAAGCAATGATTCCATTTTGGATCTTCTGAAACCGGGAGAGAAGTTTAGCGATTTCATACCGAAAATCGTTGATCGGATCGGAGACATCACATCGGAATTGGAAAAGGCTGAATGGATTGAGGCGGCTCTAGAACGGCACCGGAACCCGCCCCCCGCGGTGGAAGTGGTCGTCGACGGGCGGGCGATGCTGATCAATCAGCACCGGTTAAAGGACGGCGGGTTGATTGCGTTCCATTCTGATATCACGGACCTGAAGCAACAGGAGAAAGAACTACGCCACGCTCAAAAAATGGAAGCGATCGGACAGCTTACCGGTGGTGTCGCCCATGATTTTAATAATCTTCTCGCGGCCATTTTGGGCAATCTTGAAATCATTAAAGGGCGGACAATTGACGATGACGGTCTTTCAAGCCGTATCGACCGGGCTATTGAAGCGGCAAAACGGGGGGCGACACTAACCAGCCGTTTGCTCTGTTTTTCACGGCAGCAATCTCTCGATCCGCAGCCGACGAATTTGAATCATCTTATTGCCGAAACCGCCGATCTTCTTCATTGCAGCTTGGGCGATTCGATAACCCTTAAGCTCTCAATTGAGCCCAAGCTCCGCAACGTCCTCGTGGACCGAAGCGAATTGGAAAACGCGATTATCAATCTTGCGGTGAACGCCCGTGATGCGACTGCGGGATGCGGAAGCGTCACGATCGGTTTTGAAAATGTTACCCTGGGCCATGACGAGGCCCAGGCGATGGAGGGCACCCCCGGCGAGTATGTTCGGATAACGGTCGAAGACAGCGGCGAAGGCATCCCCGAAGATATTCTAAAAAATGTGTTCGATCCCTTCTTTACCACCAAAGAGGTCGGCGCCGGGAGCGGTTTGGGGCTGAGCATGGTTCTTGGATTCGTGAAACAATCCAAGGGCTGTGTGGATATTAAATCCCAAGTCGGTGTCGGGACGAAAGTGTATCTTTATCTCCCGGTGGTCGAAATATCGCCTGGCATGGCGGATTCTCCTGAAAACTGTGCCGCAGCAGAACAGCCTCCGGTGATAGAGGGTACCCGTGTTCTGGTTGTGGAGGATGATCCGGATGTGCGGGATATCACGACAGAGATGTTGAAGACCCTGGGATATATAGTCGAAGATGGCGGC
>JAQCKY010000240.1 GCA_027592155.1 Pseudomonadota bacterium | reverse complement strand
ACGTCTGGATATGGCTTGCGGTGCTCGCCGCTTTTGTCGGCGTTTTAATTCTTCTCGGCAACGTACTCTTGCCGTTCGTTGCGGCAATGGCGGTGGCGTATTTCCTCGATCCTCTGGCCGATAAGCTGGAGTCGTGGAGGTGTTCCCGGCTGGTTGCCACGATATTGATTACCGTCGCTTTTTTCTTCGTCATCATTCCGTCTCTGGTTCTCGTTGGGCCATTGCTGCAGCGCCAGATTGTCGGCCTCATTCAGAAAGTACCCGATGTCGTGACGATGATAATGGGCTTGCTTGCCCCCTTGCAGGAGACACTTACCGAGAAGTTGTCCCAAGAGGACCTCAAGGGGATTCGCGATGCATCGGCGGGGTTTGCGTCGACGGCACTGAAATGGGTGCTCGGCGTTCTGCAGGGACTTATAAAGGGCGGGGCGGCGTTTCTGGATCTGCTGTCGCTCATTTTTATTACACCGCTCATCAGCTTTTATCTGCTGCGGGATTGGGACAAGATCGTCGCTAAACTGGATTCCTGGTTACCTGTCGCCAATGCGCCGACCATTCGGAAGATCATCGCCGAGATTGATGAGACCATTGCCGGTTTCGTCCGGGGCCAAGGGACGGTTGTCCTGATATTGGCGGTTTATTACGGCATCGGCTTAACGCTGGTGGGGCTGGATTTCGGTCTCTTGGTCGGGGTCGGGACCGGACTAATTTCATTTATCCCCTATTTTGGAATGTTAATCGGCATGGTTGCCGCGATGGCAATCGGGTTTGCTCAATACGGCACCGATATTCTGCCCTTAGCCTTGATCCTTGTGGTCTTTTTGTCCGGTCAGGCGATCGAATCGATGTTTATCACGCCCAAGCTGGTTGGCGATAAAGTCGGGCTACACGCCGTCTGGGTCATCTTTGCCCTGATGGCGGGGGGCGCTGCCTTTGGATTTACCGGCATCCTATTAGCGGTTCCGGTGGCGGCGACGATTGGTGTTCTTGTGCGCTTTTTCCTCTCTGAATACATGAAAAGCAGCCTCTACCAAAATCATGAGCCGCCACCTTCCGGAGATGGGAGAACGCAGCCGTGAATGGGGCGGACGGGCGCCAATTACCGCTCGGGTTCCGTCACCGGCCAGCGTATTCCGACGATGATTTCCTCATCGCCGATAGCAATCGGGAGGCCGTGCGTTGGATCGATAGCTGGCCCAATTGGCCGGCCCCGGGCCTCGTCATCTACGGGCCGCCGGGATGCGGTAAAACGCATTTGGCGCAGGTTTTCAGGGCAAGAACCGGTGCGGTAACGGTCCGAGCTGAAATGTTGACCGACGAAGGTTTCGGCGAGTTGTTGACGCGGGCGGGCGCCGGGATCGTCGATGATGCCGACCAGGTTTTCACCGACGTCCAGCTGTTCCACGTTTATAATCTTGTCGTGGGAGAAGGCGGAAAATTGTTGTTCACGGCCAAAGCACCGGTCCGAGACTGGAATATTGCTTTGCCCGACGCTAAATCCCGCCTTACGGCATTGCCATCCGCCGGCGTCGGATTGCCGGAGGACACGTTGATTGAAGCGGTGCTGGCAAAGTTGTTTTCTGACCGCCAATTGAGGGTCGATGCCACCGTCATAAAGTTCATGATGCGGCGGATGGAACGGTCGCTGGATATGGCGCAACGTCTGGTTGAGGCCATCGATCTGGCCGCGCTGGAGGACCATAAAAACGTTACATTACCGCTGGTTCGAGGGGTGTTCGACAGTTACGGTAATGGCGAAAATTTATAAAAACCGAAACCATAATTGTCGGGAAGGAATCTGAAATGGATTTAGGAATTGCCGGAAAGAACGCCTTGCTATGTGCGTCCAGCCGCGGTCTGGGCAAGGCTTGTGCGATGGCATTGGCCCAGGAAGGGGTCAACGTCACGATCAACGGATTGGATGAAGCCCGGCTTGAAGCCGCCGCACAGGAAATTCGTGACGCGACGGGCGTTACCGTAACGGCGGTCCAGGCGGATCAGACGACGGAGGAGGGCCGCGCGAAGCTTCTCGCGGCATGCCCCAATGCCGACATTTTGGTCAATAATAACGCCGGCCCGCCGCCCAAGGATTTTCGTGAATGCACCCACGATGATTACATTCAAGCGATTGAAATGAATATGCTTGGCGCGACAATGATGATTCGCGGCGTGCTCGGTCATATGGAGGAGCAAAAATTCGGCCGCATCGTCAACATTACGTCGGCGATGGTGAAACACCCGTTTCAGTATATGGGGCTATCGACCTCCGCGCGCTCCGGCTTAACCGCACTTTGCAAGGCGCTCTCGCTCCAGGTCGCCAAGAACAATGTGACACTCAATAACTTGCTTCCGGAACGGATCGACACCGACCGTCAGATATTTATGGCGGAGAACCGGGTTAAGGTGGAGGGCATCACCTATGAACAGGCGCGCGCCGATCAGGTAAAGAGTATTGCGGCAAAGAGGCTGGGATTGCCTGAGGAATTCGGTGCGACCTGCGCCTTTGTCTGTAGTGCTCAGGCGAGCTACATGTCCGGTCAGAATATCTCACTCGATGGTGGGTCGAACCCCGGAATTCTATAGCGCGCTATAGCGCGGCGTCTTGCTTGAGATATTTTAGGGCCGCCGCGGCATCCAGGGGACGAGAAAAATAATATCCCTGGGCGTGATCGCATTTCAGCAGCCGAAGTTGCTCAAGATCCTTCTTGGTTTCAACGCCTTCGGCAACGGTGGTGAGTTTGAGATTATGCGCCAGGGCGATGATCGTCCGCACAATCTCCATATTGTCTGTCGACTCGGCCATCGAGATGACAAACGATCGATCGACCTTCAGGGCATCGATCGGGAACCGATGCAGGTGACTGAGGGACGAATAGCCGGTACCGAAGTCATCGACATGGAACTGAATCCCCAATTTCTTGAGCTGGACTAACCGGTTGGTCACCTCATGGGGGTTCTCCATGATCGCACCTTCCGTGATCTCGAGCTTCAGGGTATCGCCCGACAGTTTTGTTTCCTGCAGGACTTCCTTGATGTCATGGATCAGTTCCGGGTCGGTAAATTGGGCCGGCGAAATATTGACGCTGATCGAAAGATTGAGTTGCGGAAATTGTTTCTGCCAGCGCTTCATTTGCGCACAGGCGTTATGCAAAACCCAACGGCCGATCGGCACAATAACTTTGGTTTCCTCGGCGATTGGAATGAAGTCGCCCGGGGGGATAAATCCATGCTCCGGATGGTTCCAGCGAATGAGCGCTTCGAACCCAATAATCCGTTCGCTCGTGATGTCCACCACCGGCTGATAAGCGAGACTGAATTCTTCGCGGTCGATGGCTTGACGAAGATCGGTTTCCATCTCCAACTGAGTGACCGCCCTGACATGCATGCCTTTTTCGAATACAACATGGCGGGCGCGGCCGTCATTTTTTGCCTGGTACATGGCGATGTCGGCGTCGCGGATCATGTCGTCGGGATTGTCATAGCCAAGAGAGCTCAATGCGACACCGATACTGGCGTTCGACACAATCTCGCGGCCGGCAAGCGCAAAAGGCTCTGCGAGCGACTGGTTAATCCGGCGGGCAACCTCTTCTGCTTTGTTCTCGGAATCCAAATCTTCCAGCAAGATTGCAAATTCGTCACCACCCAGCCGGGCGACGGTATCGACGTCGCGCGTACATTCCTGAAGCCGGGACCCAAGCTCAATCAGCAATTGGTCGCCATAGGAATGCCCAAGACTGTCATTGATCACCTTGAACCGGTCAAAGTCCACGAAGAGGACGGCAAACAGATAGTCGCGATGCCGGTTGGAGCGAACGATCGCCTGGGTGAGGCGGTCGGTGAACAGGGCCCGGTTCGGCAAATTCGTCAGCGTATCATGGAGCGCGTCACGCAGCAGTTGATGCTCCGCCTGCTTGGATTCCGTGATGTCACTCAACGAACCGGCAATTCGGATGGCCTTGCCCTGGGCATTTCGAACCGCAATGCCGCGGCTCAACATCCACCGGTAGGATCCATCGTGGTGGAGAATTCGGTGCTCGCACGAAAAATAAGGCGCTTCGTCGTTGAGATGGGAGGTCAGCGCCGAGCGTAGTACCTCGCGATCCTCAAGGTGAACGCGCTCCATCCAGCTATCGAAAATGGCCGGTACCGGCTGATCGCTCAATCCGAGCATATCGCGCCATCTGTCCGAGTAGAACATTTCTTGGGTCTGTAAATCCCAATCCCAAATGCCGTCATGAGACCCCTCCAGGGCAAGCGCAAATCGGTCTTCACGTTTTTGCAGCGCCATAACGCCTTGGAGACGGATGATTGACGCGCTAATCAGTTCCGCGATTGTTCGTAACAGTTCGAGCTCAATTCGCTCAAACTGAGGCGTAGCGGGTGTGTGAATAGCGATCACCCCGAAAGGGGTGCCATTTCGGGGAATCGGTGTCAGATGACTAAAATGAAGCTCAAACTCCGCCAATTCCGCAAATTGGTTTTTTAATTGCGACGGGGTGTGTTTGACGACGGCGGGTTTCGCCTGGGAAAGCGTTGTTGCGACCGTGGAGCCCTGGCGTAACTTAAGGCTGGCTTGAATCTTTGTAGCCGGCTCGAACCCCGTACTCGCGACCGCGACCAATGACTGGGTTGCAGTATCATACTCAAATACACTAACGAACTTTACCAGCAACGCATCGGCGACGACAGAGACGGCTTCGCTGAGCAATACCGGAATGCTGTCCGTTTCCAGGGCGCAGCGGCTAATTTGCGCAATAGCCGACTGATGCCGGATATTCGTCTGGAGTTGAATCTGTGAATTTTCGTCCACTATAGTGCTCGGCGAAGTCCGTTCTTTCGGGGGTTTATTTACTGCGCGTTCTCTTGTAATGCGCTTTATCTTTTTGATGTTATTTGCGTTTTATTAAATTGATGCTAATCGCTTCGCCCGGCCCAATTTTTACTGTCGTCGGATCGTGCAATATAGAGATAT
>JAQCKY010000239.1 GCA_027592155.1 Pseudomonadota bacterium | reverse complement strand
AGTTTTAACGGATCCAACGGTGCCGCTTTGGGTGCCGTCGCGTCGACTCCGGGGATGAATATCAACCAGAGGGCGACTAACACTAAACTCAGTTTCGCCAACGAAACACCCCGCTATCAAAAGCATTCAAAATAGATACGGTAGGATGTATTGCCCGGTTCACTCTCCGCCCTGGATCAGATAATTTGAGCTATGATTGATAAAATTGGACCAGAACCCCGGCTGGCCACCCGCGTCTGGGTTCAAGCACAGGTCAGGCTCTGTGACCTGAACTTCATTCCCGTCGTGGTTACACAGCGGGGCGATCCTGATGCTGGCTCGGTGATTGTCCGCCTGGTCCGGGAAAACGGCCGCTGTCTCTTGTTACGCCGTCATACCAGCCTGGATGGAGGCTCTGTGTGGGGTGTTGTCGGCGGCGAAGGGGCTATCGACGAACAGGATGCAAATGACCATATCGAACGCGAACGCGCCCGTGATCCTGACATTTGGCTTCTGGAGGTCGATGATCCCAAGGAACGCTATTGGCCGGATCAACCGATCGTTGATTAGTCCGCCAAGGAGAGGACCAGCCTCAAACGATTGGTTTCGTCATCGCGGTCGTATGTGATCGTCTCGCAATATCTTTTTATTAACGGCCAGCCCCAGCCGCCGATGGACCCCTCAACCCCATCAACCGGATCGGAAAGATCCAGATCCGTCAGGGGATTAAACGCAATACCCCTGTCGGTATACACTAATGTTACGGCATCGGCCTCTCGGTTATCGGCCAGATAAAGACTCTTAAGGGCAACGTCCAAATTCTCCGGGAAGGCAAAACGACGAATGCCAAAGCTGGCGATGTTCTGGAGCAAATGGACACAGTAATAACCGGTGGAGATGGACAGGTTGGCATGACGTTCATCGATAATACCCGGTTATCCGCCGGGCCCAATAGTAATGTGGAACTGACCCGCTTCAAATTCAACTCGACGACCCATGATGGCGCCTTCCAGACCAGTGTTAATAAGGGAACCTTGGCGATTATTTCCGGGCAAATCGCGAAACGTTCGCCGAAGGCCATGACCGTCCGCACCCCGGCTTCAATACTTGGGGTTCGCGGAACCCGATTCCTGGTCAAGGTCGGCGAAGAAGAGAGCCGCTAACATGGGCCACCGGAAGCTATTTATTCTTGCGGCGGTGACCCTCTTTCTCGCAGCTTGCGCCGGCCCGAAAGACCTCATCGTCCTGCTCCCCAATGAAGATGGCAGCAGTTCCGGTGTCGTTGTTGTTGAAAACAGTAAGGGCGAGATCGTTACCCTCGACCAACCCCTGGCCGCGGCGCGAGTGGCCAAGGGTGGCAGCCCAGAGCAAGCGTCGATTTCGCAATCCGATATCGACCAGACCTTCTCTGGCGCCCTTGCCGCTCAACCGCCCGCCCCCGTTTCGTTCGTCCTCTACTTCGTCACGGGAAGCACTCGGCTGGTCCCATCCTCCGATGAAAACTTGAAGAACCTGTTTGAAGCCGTCGCAGCCCGGCAAACGGTTGAAGTTCAGGTCACCGGCCATACCGACCGCGTCGGCAAAGTTACCGACAACGACAGGCTATCGCTCCGGCGTGCTCAGGCCATTGCAAAAATGCTGACGGTCCAAGGGATCAAAACATCTCGTGTCCTGGCCGTGGGCCGGGGAGAGCGTGAGCCTTTGGTCAATACGGCGGATGAAGTCTCTGAATCGCGAAATCGGCGGGTGGAAGTCATCGTCCGCTAATCGGACGCTTTTCGGTTTCCGAGATACTGGACGGCCATAATCGTGATGTCGTCCGATGGGTCCGCCCTATCGACAAATATTTTCACGTCGTCGTAGAGCGCCTCAACAATGTCTTGTGCGCTCAGATCAGCGTCTTGATCGGTCAAAAGCTCGGACAGGCGTTTGAGCCCATACATCTTGTTTGTCGCGGTCATTGCCTCGGTCACGCCATCCGTAAACAACACCAATGTCTCGCCCGGCTCCAGCCGCGCACGCTCCATGGGGTACGGGAAGCCATCGATCACGCAAAGCGGCGGCCCGCCCGTGCTTTCGAGAAGTCTCGGCGGCCTGCCCGGATAACAGACATAAGGGTGATCATGCCCGGCGTTGCAAAATTCCAGCTCGCCGGTCCGGGCATCAATTACGCCGGCGATCGTCGTGACAAACATCGACGCGGGATTCTCGCGGCTGATTTCATCGTTTGCCGTCGACATAAGTTCAGAAATTTTACCCTCACCGCGGAGCGCGGCACTTTTGCACAGAGCCTTACTGAGCGCCATGAAGAGCGACGCCGGCACGCCTTTGCCGGAAACATCGCCAACCAAAAAGAACAGATGATCATCATCCACCATGAAGAGGTCATACAGATCACCCCCGACCTCCTTGGCCGGTTCAAGGAAAGCATAAACATCCAAAGTACCCGGCGAGTTTTTTATTGATTTGCTGTCGGGCAGAATTCCCATCTGTATCTCGCGGGCAGCGTTTAACTCCCCAGCCATCCTGGCATTATCCAGCTTTTCGGCTTCCAGCTGTGACGTGAGCAGCCGTCGGCGGCGATCATTTTCGATGATATCGGCAAATACGAGGGTGCCGAAAATCAAGGCCGTGGCGACCACCGCAAAAACTATGTCGAGCAGCAATTTGGCCTGCGAAAATGCGGCAAAGCCCACGCCAAACTGAACACCGATGAACAGAACCAGCAGAATTATGCTCAAAACAGGTCCAAGCTTTGGAACCAGTAGAATCATCAATCCACCGAAAATGACCAACATCAAAATCTCAATTAACAACGCTTCGCCGGGACGGCCCAAATGCGACCCTGAGAGAAGATTCTCAATAAACTGGGCCTGTATTTCGACACCATCCATGCGCGCGGCGACCGGGGTCGGCGGCGCATCGACCAATCCCAGCGCCGTTACGCCAATAAGAGCGATTTGACCAGCGAAGGCTCCCGGCTCGACGGCGCCCGATAAAACATCCGCGGCCGAAACTCTCCGCCGGTCATCGCTCACCGAAAAATGGGGGGTTATCTGACCGTTGGATCCAACCGAGATTTCCGCGTCCCCAAGTTGAATACCGGTGACGCCAGTACTGTCGATTTTTACGGAAAACCAATTCTGCTTTGAAGCCACCCGCAAGAGTTCGAGCCCCATGGAGGGCACGATCTTACCGTTCACCATCATGACCACATGCATGTTCCGGATAGTGCCATCAGGATCAGGCGTCGCGTTAATATAACCGTGGCCGGCGGCGGCATCCGCGAGTTCTTTACGGTTCGCAATATGGCCGTCGAATTGTGGAAGATGAGGATGGGGCTTCGCCCCTTCCAATTGGACCATCGTCGTCGGATGTGAAGCGACATCCTTACCGCCATCGGATTTGGCCATAGCGGCGCGCGCCAGCACGACCGGCAATCCCTTTATCTTGCGCGCCATTATGTCATCGTTCGAGGGGAGCGTTAAAAGATACCGGCTCACAGCATCCGAGAGATCGGGGTGACTGGTCGAAAGTTCCTTTAGCGAGCTCCGATCCGCCTCTGCAAATATCACATCAAGGCCGATCGCCAAAGGACTGAGCTTGGATGTTTTTTCAATCAGTTCGGCAACTAAGGTCCGTGGCCATGGCCATTGCCCATACCGTGAAAGGCTTTTCTGATCGACGGCCACGATGACCACCGGAAAATTTTCGACGGTACGAGGTTGCGCACGATGATAAAGATCGAACACGGCATAGCGAAGGCGGCTGAAATCATCGCCCACGGCGGCGACCTGAAATATCAGCACGAGGATGAGAATCGAAAATGCGAGGGGCCGGCCATGCTTGGCGGTTACAAAACGGGCTAGAGGATAATCCGACCACCCGGTGCTTTTCAGGTTTTGTGAATCTTGCTCGTTTCTATCGTCCATTTGGGAACTACAGTTCTATTTCCAGGCCGTCATAGGCTGTGGAAACCTTGAGCGCCGCACCGTCACGCGTGATCTCTTCGTAACGAATCGTCTCGTTCAGAATTTTGTCGATCGCTTCGTCATCGAAGATGGGCTCATGATGGAACATACAATAATGTTTCACACCGGCCCGATGGCATAAATCGACGCCGATCACATTGCTCGAGTGACCCCAATCCTCTTTCATCGACATCATGTCCGCCAGGGAATACATCGAGTCGAAGACCACCACATCCGCTCCGCGGAAGAATTCGACGAACCGCTCCGTCTCTTCCTCGGATTCCATTTTATGTTCGCCGTCCGTTGAATAGACGACCGCTTTACCGTCTTTTTCAAACCGATAACCAAATGAATCGCCATGGTGTGGCTGCAAGATTGCGCGCACTGAAACGCCCGCGACCTCATAAGTCTCGCCTGGCTTGAGCTTTACAAACTCGATATCCGAACCCAGAAAATCGAAGTGGACCGGAAAACACGGATCGGATTGCTGTTTTCTGAGCGCTTCTTCCATGGTCTCGTGACACCCATGGATGCGGATTTTATTCCCGGGAATATAGGCCGGCACAAAAAACGGGAACCCCATAATGTGATCCCAATGAACGTGGGACATAAAAAAGTTAAAGATCCGCGGGCCGCCGCCCTGCGTCTGCATGATCTTCTGGCCTAACCCCCGCAAGCCGGATCCCATATCGCAGATAATATGCTCATCGGACTCCAAATCCAGTTCGACACAGGAGGAGTTGCCGCCAAACCCGCCCCGTACCGTGAAAGGTAACTGATCATCGATAAAGCGATTTATCGCCGCATCGTCGGCAAATGACTGGCCGTTGGCTTTGGAGAGGGCCTTGAAGACCTTGTCGCGTATGCCGTCATGCCCCAGTGCGACCGGCAGCGATCCACGGGTCCCCCAAAAGCGAACAAGCATCAGACGGGCGTCCGCTACGCGTCTTCAAAGGCCGTCGCGGCGGCCTCGGAAAATTGAGAGATGGCTTCCGACACCGTATCGAACGCGTCATAGACGAAGTTGAAGCGGCTGATCTCAAAAATTTCTTTCATTTCC
>JAQCKY010000238.1 GCA_027592155.1 Pseudomonadota bacterium | reverse complement strand
TCAAGCTCGACGCCAACGGCGGCTGGACCGTGGCGACCGCGCGTCTGGCCATGGCCTATCCGGGTTCGCAGCTTTACACCCAGGCCCTCGCCGAAAACATCATATTGCCGCCGACCTGGAAAGATTATTCCCAGCACGGCTACGCGGCCCAGCCGATGTCGAACCAGCATTGCAGCGCCGCCGATATCCTTGAGTTCCGTGATAACGCCTTCACGACCTACTTCACTCACGACCCTTATTTGAAGATGGTTGAGCAGAAATTCGGCGCCGATGTGGTCGATCATATCAACCGGATGGTGGAAATACCGCTTCGCAGAAAGCTGTTGGAGGAACGCAGAGCGGCATAAACAAAGGAAATCCTTGGTGAGCGTGAATAATCTAAAAGAAAAAGCCAGGTGGCTCCGTCAAGAACTCTTCGAAATGGTGATCCGTCAAAGGGCGGGCCATTTGCCGTCGAGCTATTCGATGACGGAAATACTCGTCCAACTTTATTACGGCGGCACTGTCCGTTACAGCGAAGGTCACCCGGATGATCCCAACCGCGACCGCGTGATCGTCAGCAAAGGTCATGCGGCGATGGCTTTGTATCCGATCCTGGCCGACCTTGGTTATTTCCCGGCGGATGAACTCGAGCATTTTACCGAACGGGGACATTTGCTCGGCATGTATGCCGATGTCCGTATTCCCGGAATCGAAGGAATTTCGGGATCGCTGGGACATGGTATCGGCATGGGAGCGGGGTTCGCCTTTGCCGGGCGATATGACGGGATGGAATACCGGACATTTGTGATTGTCGGCGATGGCGAATGTTACGAGGGCTCAATTTGGGAATCCGCCATGTTCGCGGCCCATCACAAACTCGAAAATCTAATCGCCATTGTTGATCGCAACTCCCTTTGCATTTTGGGAGAGACCGAAGACCTTATGGCGCTCGGTGACCTGGAGGCAAAATGGCGAAGCTTTGGCTGGCACACGGTTGCCGCCGAGGGGCACGATTTCGATTCCTTGCGCGAAGCGTTTGAGCTCATCGGGAAAACCGATGGTAAACCGCTCGCCATTATTGCCGATACGGTGAAAGGGAAGGGGGTTTCCTTCATGGAGGGGCGCGCCGAATGGCATAACAGGATGCCCAGTGACGAGCAGATCGTGACCGCGCGACAGGAGTTGGCACATGGATAAGCAGGTTGAAATGGCCGTCGCCCCACCGCCTGAATTGATGCGGGATGTGGTGATCGATGCGATCTACGCCGCCGCCCAGAAGGACCGCGATATCTTTTTCGTCAGCGCCGATCTCGGTGCCAAGGCGCTGGACGAGTTCCGGGAAAAGCTTCCGCAGCAGTTCATCCATGTCGGTATCTGCGAGCAGAACATGGTGGATCTCGCCTCCGGGCTGGCACTGTCCGGCAAAAAGGTTTTTCTCTATGCCATGGCGCCCTTCATCACGGCACGTTGCTATGAGCAGGTTAAGTGCGTCATCTCCTCGATGAATTTGCCCGTGACCTTGATCGCCGTCGGCGTCGGGCTGGGGTATGACCACGCAACCCTCACCCATTTCACCCCGGAAGATATTGCCATTATGCGGGCCCTCAACGGGATCGAGGTTTTGAGCCCGTCGGACGGAGAATCGGCCGCTGCGATTGCAAAGCTGGCGATCGAACAACCGGCCTTCCGGTATTTGCGGTTGGAACGCCAGGCGCAGCACGCCGTCTATCAGGGCGATTTCGAGGGACAATTGAGCGCCGGCGTTTCCCATGTCGCGCCGGGCAAGGATGTCGCCATCGTTGCTTGCGGCTATATGCTCCACAAAGCGCTGGCGGCCCGTGAACTCTTGCAACGTGATTATGGGATTGCCGCCGGAGTGGTCGACCTGTTCCGGGTTAAGCCGGTCAACGGCCAACGATTGGCCGAGATTTTATCCGGCTATGATTCGGTGTTGACGGTCGAGGAGCAGCTGCTCGAAGGCGGCATGGGCAGCGCCGTCGCCGAGGCGCTGATCGATGGCGGCCATCCGATGAAGCAAAAGCGCATGGGGCTTCGGGATGGCTTCGAGGTCGTCAACGGCAACCGCGATCAACTGCATCAGATCTACGGGATCGATACGCCCGATATTGTCATGACGGCAGTTGATTTGGTGGGAGGCTAACGGCCTGGCGTGAGCTTGGGCGGTGTACCGACGAATGTCCGAAACCCTCATCAAAGTTGCGACGCGAAGCTTTTCAGCGCACCCGGTTCTGCGCGACGAGCTCATCGCCGGATTTCCGCGAGCCGCCTTCAATGAAGAAGGGATAGGCTTCGCCGGTGACGCGCTCGTCGACTATTTGTCCGGGGCAGAGGGCGCGATCATCGGCTTGGAATCCATGACCGATGACGTCCTGGCGGCGCTGCCAGACCTTAAAATCATCTCGAAATTCGGGGTTGGGTTGGACAGTATCGATCAAGAAGCCTGCGCCCGGCGCGGTGTCAAAATCGGGTGGACGCCGGGATTGAACAAACGGGGCGTTGCCGAAATGGCGGTCTGTTTCATGATCGGGCTGGCCCGGAATATTTTTCGGGCACATCAACAGCTCATAGACGGCAATTGGGCGAAAAACGGTGGCCGGTTGTTGCAGGGCTGTACCGTCGGGATCATCGGTGTCGGCCATATCGGCAAGGAACTGGTCCAACTCCTGGCGCCGTTCGGCTGCAAAATCCTAGTCAACGACATCGTCGATCAAAGCGCGTTTTACCGGGAGCACGGATTGACCGAGGCGTCGAAAGCAGAAATCTACGCCAAGGCGGACATCATTTCGGTCCATGTTCCCTTAGACGATAACACCCGGGGATTTATCAATGCGGACGTCTTTTCGGCGATGAAATCGGATGCCTATTTCATCAATACCGCGCGCGGCGGACTTGTCGTGCAGGACGACCTCAAATTGGCGTTGATCAATGGTGAAATCGCAGGCGCCGCAATCGATGTGTTCGACAGCGAACCCTGCGACGATCTTGAGTTCATCCGCTTGCCGAACCTCATGTCGACGCCCCATACGGCGGGCAATGCGGATGAATCGGTCCTCGCCATGGGGCGAAGTTCTATTAATCATTTATCTAATTTTTTCAGCTAGTTATTTGCGTAATCTGAATCAGATTCGGAACAAAAAAATGAAAATATTGGTGGCTGGCGGTTCGGGGTTTTTGGGAAGTTACGTGGTCGACGAACTGGTCGGGCGTGGCCATAGCGTAACGATCTTTGACCTGCGGGAATCCCCCTTTAAGAACCCGGCGGCAAGTTTGATCCTCGGCGATGTGATGGACAAACGGGCGGTGCAAAACGCCATTTCCGGTCATGACGTTGTTTATAATTTTGCCGGACTGGCGGACCTCAACGAGTCCATCGATAAGCCGGTGGAGACCGTGACGCTGAACGTGATGGGCAACCTCAACATGCTGGAGGGGTGCCGTATCCATGGGATCAGCCGGTTTGTTTATGCCAGCACGGTTTATGTGTTCTCCCGCAAAGGCGCCTTTTACGGTGCCTCGAAAAAATCATCTGAGTTGATCATCGAGCAATATGCCGAGAATTATCAATTGCCCTATACGATCATTCGATATGGCTCGGTCTATGGCGAGCGGGGTGATTCAACCAACCGGATTTACCGGATTATCCGCGAGGCCTTGACGCAAAAATCGATCACGTTCCAGGGCGACGGTACGGAAGAGCGGGAGTATATCCATGGCCGCGATGCGGCGGTGCTCAGCGTCGATGTCTTGGATGAAAAATTCCGCGACCAGAACGTCACCCTGTCGGGGCTCGAGCGGCTGAGCTACCGGGAACTGCTCGGCATTCTCAACGAAATGATGAATGGCGAGATTGATATCCGGATGCGCAGCGAGGAATATCAGGGCCACTATGTCCTCACACCTTATTCTTTCGCGCCGACGGTCGGGGTGAAGCTGGTGAACAATCCCAGTATCGAATTCGGTCAAGGCCTGCTGGAGTGTATAGAGCATGTCTATAACGCGCTACAGAGCGAAGGCGCTTTGGAGCCCGAGACGGTAACCCGGGCAAGCGGCTGAACGACGTCCATGCAGTATGAAATTGCCGCGGATAGTTGGGGTCCCGAAGAGAAGCGGGCCATTGGTGAGGTGCTGGAGTCCGGCAGATTTACCATGGGCCCGAAGGTCGCCGCATTCGAGGCGGCGTTCGCTGATTATTTCGGCGCCAAATATGCGGTGATGACTAACTCCGGCTCATCGGCGAACCTCGTCGCCGTTGCGAGCCTGTTCTATCGTAAGACGCGGCCCCTGGAGAGGGGAGACGAGGTCATTGTCCCCGCTATTTCCTGGAGTACGACCTATCATCCGCTGCAGCAATATGGGCTGAAATTACGCTTCGTCGATGTCGAGCTGGAGACCCTGAACATGGACGTCTCACGCCTCGCGGATGCCCTGACACCGCGCACCAGGGCCATCGTCGCCGTCAGTATCTTGGGCAATCCCGCCGCACTGGACGTCATCCGGAAATTTGCCGACGACAACGACCTGGTCATGATTGAAGACAATTGTGAATCGATGGATGCGGAACTGGGCGGCCGTAAGACCGGAACCTTCGGACATGCCGGCACCTTCAGCACTTTCTTCTCCCATCACGTCTCGACCATCGAGGGCGGCGTCGTGGTCACGGACGATCCCGAACTCCGGGATCTGGCCCGGTCCATTCGCGCCCATGGCTGGACCCGTGATTTAGATGGCGACCAGACGCTCTATGAGGCACGCGGCGATGATTTTTTCGAAGCCTACCGGTTCATCTTGCCCGGATATAATGTTCGCCCCCAAGAGATCAATGCGGCGGTCGGGATTGAGCAGCTCAAGAAGCTGCCGGCTATGACCGCGACCCGGCGCAAAAATATGGCTCATTTTCAAAGTAAGTTTGCCGGGGATGACCGGTTTGTTTTGCAGCGTGAAAACGGGAGCTCTTCGTCATTCTGTTTTACCGTCATTCTTAATCCAGCGCGGAATCTCGACCGGGCGAAG
>JAQCKY010000237.1 GCA_027592155.1 Pseudomonadota bacterium | reverse complement strand
ATGAGCCGACCGCCTCGATAACCCGGCGCGCCTGGTCCAGATGGTCAATGACATAACCGGGGAAATCCTTGGAGCAATGGGGCTCCAGCAGCAGGGTGAAGTTCGCGGCCTCCAACGCATCCCGGATTGACGACAGATTGGTGATCAGGATCTCTTCGCATTCGGCAATCGTCACCCCCTCTGGTTTGAGTCCGAACAGGGGGCAGAGAGCTTGCGTCGGACCCAGCGCCGCCGCCCATTCCAGGCCGCATGCAACGAGCTCCCGAAACTCCGCTTCATGACCGGGCAGGGCGGCGATCCCGCGTTTTCGATCGGGAACCACCTCCCCTGGTGGGAAGTTAAACGACAGCAATGTTTGCCCGGCGTCGTCGAGCGCCCGTTTGACCTCATCGATATCGAGATCGTCGAGGTAGCAGAGTTCGACCCACTGAAACCCATCCCGGCGCGCCGCCGCAAACCGGTCCATCGGTGCGTGTTCGCGGTACATGAAGAAGAGATTGGGCGCGAAACGGGTCATGATGAATTCCAATGGCTAATTCTTGTACGGGCGCGGGAATATTAGGGCCGCCCATATGTTTGTATCGGCGGTATCAGGGCGGTCAAGCGTTAGTGATTCCGCCGTCGCAATACGGTGTGTTTAAGCCGGGCTGTTTCCTGAATTTGAGCAAACCACCCCATCCCACCCCACCCCACAGGGAGAATTAAATTATGGTACGAACATTCATTCGATCAATCGGACTTCCGGTTTTGGCACTCTTCGCCGGTGTCGCCGTCTTCGGCATGGCATCCACCGGTGTCCAGGCTCAGGGCGCCAAGCGCGCCATCGAACAGGTGAAAGGGGACGTCTACCTCTTCCGCAATAATTTCCATAACGCGATGTTTGTGGTCACCAACGACGGCATCGTCGTGACCGATCCGATCAACGCGGAGGCTGTCGGCTGGCTCAAGGCCGAACTCAAGAAGCGCTTCAACAAACCCGTCACCCATATGATCTATTCCCACTCCCACGACGACCATAATTCGGGTGGACAGGCCTGGGGCGCGGGTATCGAAGTGATTGCCCATGAGAATCTGTCCAAGAACCTCAACAGTGGCCAGACCGCTGCACCGACAAAGACCTATAAAGATGGCTACACATTGAAAGCCGGTGGCAAGACCTTCGAGATTAAATATCTCGGTGTCGGTCATGGCGACGATATGAGCGCGATCGTCGTCCGGCCGGAGAATGTCGGCTTCGTCGTTGACGTGATCTCACCCGGGCGCCTCCCATTCCGCGATTTCCCGCGCACCGATATCGCCGGACTCCTCAGCCAGATCAAAGCCGTCGAGGCTCTTAACTTCGACATCATGGCGGCGGGCCACAGTAAGATCGGCAAGCATAGCGACGCCCGCGATACCCGCGTCTATATCGAAAATTTGATGGCGGCGGTCACGACGGAACTCAAGGCCGGTAAGTCGGTCGACGACGTCGTCAAATCCGTGAAGATGGAGGACTATAAAGGCTGGATCTCTTACAAGCAGTTCCTCGAACTGAATGTTCGGGGTATGGTAAAATGGCTGAAAGATAGCGGTAAGGTTTAACCCGACCGCGCCGCACAAATTAAAACGGCGCCTTCGTAAGAGGGCGCCGTTTCGCGTCTTAAATTATAAGAAGTCCTAGCATTGAAGACGGCTGGAAATTGGCAGGACGCTCTAGGAAGGCGTCGGCAGGGCCGTCTTCTCCTCTTTGAAAAGACCCCTCGCGCGTAAGGCGATACCGGCCAACTGTTCCAATTGGCCGGCAACCGGATTGGTGACCGTGATCGATTCCGTGACTTCGTTCAGCTCCGCAATAAGTCCGGTCAGCAATGCGGTTCTACCCTCGTAGCTAGCGACGTGATACGCGCCAATCAGCCGGAGGACGTCCCGATAGGATTCGAATGCAGCAACTTTATCCGCCTCGTCGGCGGCCTCCATCAATGACTTAAGATGGCCCGCGGCTTGGTTCGCGAGTTCCGTAATTTGGGTCGGGCGATCGGTGATCTCAGGCATGATTCTCTCTCTTGATTAGACGGGTTGCGCACAATCCGCGCTAGTTACTTGCTTCTTTCCGGGCATTTTCATAGGCCATCCAGTGTGTTTTGACCTCCGCGGCAATGTCGAGAATGCGATTGGCCTCTAAAACAAAATCTGGGGGACGGTCAACAGCGAGCTTCAGTGCGCCGATAGATTTATTGACCTGCAAGAGAAGCTGGCGATACCCGTTAAGCGATGCCCGTAGGGCGGCCATTTCGTCTTCAATCCGCTTTTGCCGCAACGCGCGTGATCCGGAGGGAACGTCTGGTTTTAGGATCATGGCCGCGTGATCTTCGGCAGCCAACGATGTCCGTAATCCATAATGACTGACGGTATCGGGGATAAATACTTTGCTGATAACGTTCTGAATGGTTGGAGCCGCAGCTTTAATTGCTTCTTTGAACTCCGCCGCCTGGCGCGCTTTTTCCAGTTCGCCGACGAGGCTTTGAATAACCGATGCAATCGCGCCGCCGCCTGGGATTGTCGCACCAGATAGTTTGACACCGACATCGAAGAGACGGCCCGCGGTACCCTTGACCTCATCGACTCCCTTGCCGGCGGCCAACTGGCCGAGGACATCTGTATAGGCCCCAATCGCAGACCAAGCGAGTAAGCGCACCTCGGAAGCGTTAGGTTCGGTGGGGCTATTTCCGTCATTAGAAACCAGCGGGGGGAAAGGGGTGGCACCGGCCGATGGCGTTGGCGATGGGCTTGTTGTGGCCTGTCGTCGCCTGAATTCTTGAATTGCCGACTGCCAGTCGGCCGTCAGCGTTTCCCCTTGATTACGCGCCGTTGTAACGGAATCGACGTAGGCCTTAAGCTCGCCCTGCGGTATTTGGGCGCAGGCACCGAGTGTAAAAACGATGAGCGAGAGAAATGTAAAACGTCGCATGATATCCCTTCAGACAATTGGCCAGCGATTGATTTTCAGAATTCTCTAGTCCCAATCGGGACAGTATAGGTTGGTACGCCGAGGACGACCAAATAATTACAAAAAGAGCAGCAGGAGAGATGCTCCTGCTGCTCTTAATGGATACGTCGAAAGCTCGTCCGTTAGTAGTCGAGGAAGCTCCTGAGCTTCCGGGACCGGCTCGGATGTTTGAGCTTGCGGAGCGCCTTGGCTTCGATCTGGCGGATACGTTCGCGGGTGACCGAGAACTGCTGGCCGACTTCTTCCAGCGTGTGATCCGTGTTCATGCCGATGCCGAAGCGCATGCGCAGCACGCGTTCTTCGCGCGGTGTCAGAGAAGCCAGAACCCGGGTCGTGGTTTCTCGCAAGTTGCCTTGGATCGCCGCGTCGAGCGGTTGCAGGGCATTTTTGTCCTCGATGAAATCGCCGAGATGGCTGTCTTCCTCGTCCCCGATAGGGGTCTCGAGGCTGATCGGCTCCTTGGCGATTTTGAGGACCTTGCGCACCTTGTCCACCGGCATCGCCAGCTTAACGGCAAGCTCATCGGGGGTCGGTTCGCGGCCGATCTCGTGCAGCATTTGGCGCGAGGTCCGGACCAGCTTGTTGATCGTCTCGATCATATGCACCGGAATACGAATGGTCCGCGCCTGGTCGGCGATGGAGCGGGTAATCGCCTGGCGAATCCACCAGGTCGCATAGGTCGAGAACTTATAACCCCGGCGATATTCGAACTTATCGACGGCTTTCATCAGACCGATATTGCCTTCTTGAATGAGATCCAGGAATTGCAGGCCGCGGTTGGTGTATTTTTTGGCAATCGAAATAACCAGCCGCAGATTGGCCTCGATCATCTCTTTCTTGGCCTTGCCGGATTCCCGTTCGCCTTTTTGCACCGTCGCCACCACGCGGCGGAATTCGGCAATCGGCAGCCCGGCTTCGTTGGAAATATCGGACACGTCTTTTCGAATCTCTATGAGTTCGTCTTTGTGCTTCTTGACGTAGTCTTTCCATCCTTTACCGCTCAGCGTCGAAATATGGTCGATCCAGTTCGGGTCGAGCTCGTGCTCGAAATATTCCTCGAGGAACTCGGCGCGCTTCACTTTGCACGACGTCGCCATGCGAAGCATACGGCCTTCCATGCCCACCAATCGGCGGTTTAGGTCGTACATCTGATGGAGGAGATAGTCGATCCGCTGGTTGTTCAGCTTGATCTCCTTCATCGCATCGATCTGCTCTTGGCGAAGCTTTTCGTAGCGCTTTTCCTGGGCCGAGGTCAGTTCCTGACCGTCCTTGATGGCGGTGAGGCGCTTATCCTGTGCCCGGCGCAGGCGTTGATATACTTTCTTGATGTCGTCGAGACCGTCGAGGAACTTGGGCAACAAAGCTTGTTCCATCGCGGCGAGAGAGACCGTGTTTTCCCCGTCATCATCATCGTCGTCGTCGTCGTCATCGTCGCCCTCGGTCTTTTCGCCGTCGGCGGTTTTCTCACCATCACCGCTTTCCGCGGCCTTGGCGGCTTTTTTCTTCTCTTCTTCGGCTTCGCGGAGTTTGGCGGCAGCGCCGCTTACCGCATTCAAACGGGCTGCAACGGAACCGCCACTGGCACCGTTTCCGCCGTTGGGGCCGAGGAGTCCGTTACTGCCGGGGCCCCCGGCGACGGATTCGTCGGGCCGCGGGCCGGAGAAGGTCGCATCGAGATCGATGATATCGCGAAGAAGCATCAGCCCTTCGTCCAGGGCTTCCCGCCATTGCAGGAGGGCGCGCACGGTCATCGGGCTTTCGTAAATGCCGCTGATCATCATGTCTCGGCCGGCTTCGATGCGCTTGGCGATGGCGATTTCGCCCTCGCGGGACAGCAATTCGACGCTGCCCATTTCGCGCAAATACATCCGGACCGGATCGTCGCTACGGCCTAGATCGCCGTCGACATTGCCGGTGGCAGGTGTCGGAGCATCCGGATCTTTTTCGGCTTCCGGTTCGTCACCGTCTTCGCCTTCTTCGCTTTCGACGACGTTGATGCCCGCCTCTGAGAGGGTCGACATCGTATCTTCGATAAGCTCGGACGAAACCTGATCCTGGGGCAGGGCAGCATTCAGTTCGTCATA
>JAQCKY010000236.1 GCA_027592155.1 Pseudomonadota bacterium | reverse complement strand
CCCATATGCCCCATCCCCGAAGTGAGCTGGAGCGGCTGCGCAAGGGCAGCCTTGCGGCAGATGACATGATCTCTTTGGCGATGGCGGCGTTGGGGCCGGACTTTTCGACATGGGATGTGACCAAACATGATTTTGAGCTGGCCAAGGAACTCGGCTTGATCATCAGCACCCACACTTGGGGGGCGCCCAACCGGATGAATAAGGACGGCTATGAAAAACTGGCCAAGCTCGGCCTATTGGGGCGCAACCATAATTTGGTTCACGGCAATTATCTCGGCGATGACGAACTCAAATTGATCGCCGATTGCGGGGCGTCCTTTACGGTCACGCCGGAGGTTGAATTGCAGATGGGCCATGGCGCGCCGTTGATCGGTCGTCTTCGCGCACTCGGTGTCAAACCGACCATCGGTGTCGATGTCGAGTCCAATATCTCGGGCGACATGTTCACCATCATGCGCATGGCCCTGCAGCCGCAACGCTGTTTGGATAATCAGGCAACCGCGCGGGTTACCAAGGCGCCGGCGCAAGTCCTCTCGATCAAACCCCGCGAAGCGCTGGAATGGGCGACCATCAACTCGGCTCAAGCAATGGGGCTCGATAAAAAAGTCGGCTCGTTAAAACCCGGCAAGCAGGCGGATATCATCCTGATCAACGGTAACGACCTCAATCTCTTCCCGGTTCATAATCCGGTGGAGACTATCGTCTTCCAGGCGAATGGTAGCAATGTCGACACCGTTCTCATCGCCGGCAAGGTGATGAAGCAGGGCGGCAAGCTTAAATATCGCGGCATCGAAAAAAAGAAAGAAGCCTTGGCGCGGTCTGGACGGAAGATCCTGAAGGGCGTGAAGATCTCGGCTTAGCTATCCAACACATGGATCTGTAGGGGTGGGTTTGTAACCCGCCCGGTGAGGCGGCGGGGTCGCATCAGGGCGGGTTTGAAACCCGCCCCTACGTCATAACTCATCCAGCGCGAAATTTTCTTCGTTAAAGGCCCAGTTTTTCTTTGCCGATGCGTTTGGCGATAGTGCGGCGCTTGTCCAATAAATCGGCCGCGAATCCCAAAAGGGCTTGGGTCGCTTCCGGCCCGGCTTTTCCCGGCGAGCCACTTTCGAAGGGCGGTTGGGGATCATATTCGAGCCGAAGCTGGATGCGCTTTGCGACATCTTCCCCAAATAGCCGCGCCAACAAGGTAAAGCCGAAATCAATACCGGCTGTCACGCCGCCACCGGTGACCGTCTTGTTATCCTCGACGACACGGGCCTCGACGGGGATCGCGCCAAGCATCGGAAGCTGATCCATCGACATCCAGTGGGTTGTTGCCCGTTTGCCTTTTAACAAGCCCGCCGCTCCCAATATTAGGGAGCCTGTACAAACGGCAGTGACATATTCCGCCGTCGAACCGGTTCGAGCGATAAAGTCGAGAAGCACTTCGTCCTCCATGCAGTCCAATTGTCCGGGACCGCCTGGAATGAATACAACATCCGGGCTGCCTTCGTAACTTTCAAACGTGCTGCTGGGGGTAATCTTCAATCCGCCGTTTGCGGTAATCGGGTCCAGTGTGTGCCACAATAGATCAACCTGGGTCATCGGCGGGGCGTTGAGCACTTCGTACGGCCCAACTAAATCCAAAAGGGTTAGGTTGGGGAAAAGGACCATGGCGATTCGGATGGTTTTTGGATCTTCTGCCATAAGGACTCCGGGTTCAGGTCAGATTGATGATACCATTTGACGATAAGATACATTTTAGCTCTAACCGCCGGCTACGCCATGAACAAGTCCGATCTCGAACCCGATTGCGACAATTGCCAGGGGTTGTGCTGCGTGGCGCCGGGTTTCAGGAAATCAGAAACCTTCGCTTATACAAGCCGCAAGGGGAAACCTGTCGGCATCTTGAAGAAGATGACCGTTGTGCCATACATGACACTCTGGACGGGCAGGGGTTTCCGGGCTGTATCGCCTATCAATGTTTCGGTGCCGGCCAAAAGCTTGTGCAGTCGGTCTATCCGGGCCGGAGCTGGCGCGATAGTCCGGCCTTCGCGGAAGATATGTTCAACACATATTTTCAACTCAAGGCGATCCACGAGTTGATTTCCTACCTGATGGAGGCGGAGAGCCTGTGTGTCGATGACTGGATACGGGATCAGATTGCGGCCGAGGTGATCGAATTGGAGGCGATTACCAATGGGGGTGCCGAGATCATCAATGATGTCGACCTTGCAAATGCTAAGGGCGAGGTCAGTGGTCTCATTGCTCGGGTTGAACGTCCGCCCCCTTGAAGCGATTAGGCCGGGTCGGTATCTAGTCCGGGGTGCGTTCGTCATCAACCGTCGAAACGGACGACGACTCGCTCTCTCCATTTTCCGTGGGCACGTCGCCTTCGGCGCCCTCTTGGCGCTCGCGAGAACGGGATTCCTTAGCTTCTTGGCGTTTTTGACGTTTCTCGGATTTGCGTCGTTCGCGATCGCGGCGCTCGGCGCCATAATTGGGTTGTCGTGCCACCTAATATCCCTCCGGCGCTTGAGGTGAGCCTCCCCCCTCTTACAGGGCGGGGGGAGGGATAGCAAATTGGCGTTGGCTATTTGGCGTGTTCTCGATCGATCCCGGCCGCTTTCTCGATGACGAGGGCCACCGCCGATAGGTCGAAGTGATCGAATCCCTGGGCCGCCACCTCGACGAAGCGCTGGCGTGCGGACGCAAATAAATCGATGGGAGATTGAACCGTCGCCGCATGTTCGCTGATGATCTGGGCATCCTTGAGGGCGACGGCCATAATGGTCGGGCCGCTTTCCCGGTAATCGGAATTGACCATATGAAGGCCGCGTAGCTCCAGCATTTTGGAGGCGCCGGCGCCTTTGAGAAGTACGTCATGGGCAACCGAGAGGTCGAGCCCGGATTTCTGGGCGAGGGTCATACACTCCGCCGCGGCGACGGTGTGGACCAGGACCAGATAGTTGGCGAGGATTTTGACCCGGCTGCCGTCGCCGACCGACCCGACATAAGAGTTGCTGCCGGTGAAGGCCTCGATCACCGGCAAGACGGTGTTGTAGGCATCCCGATCGCCGCTGACATAGAGGGAGGATGTCAGCCCGCGCACCATCGGCGGGGTACCGCTGATCGGGGAATCCAACAAAATCTTGCCGACAGCTGCCATCGCTGCATGGGCCGCAAGCTTTTCCTCCACTGGTAGTGTGCTGGTCTCGATGAGAATCTGGCCAGGTTTTTCCGCACTTACGATACCGTTCTCACCCGATATGACCGTTCGCACCGCGGCTGCGCTGGGCAGTGACGTGATGAGAATATCGGCTTGCGCCGCTACGTCCGCCGGGGATGCGGCGGCGGTAATTCCGAATTCGTCGAGCAGGGCAATCCGGTCGGGATCGATGTCATAGCCGATGACACGAAACTGCTTCTTGAGCAGATGTTCGGCATAGATCGCTCCCAAATTTCCCAGACCAATGATGCCAACGGTCGGATTCATTATATTCTCCTCATTATTAGATTTATCAGTAGGTGGGGACCGTGGGATCGATTTCCGCCGACCACGCCGCGATGCCGCCGGCCAGCGATACGGCATTTTCATAACCGTTCGCATGCAACCACCGGGTAACCTGGGCGCTGCGGCCGCCGATATGGCACATGACGACCAAGGGGTGGTCCTTGGGCATGTCGGCCAAACGTCCCGGCAGATCGTTCATTGGAATATGAACGGCGCCCTCGATGGCGCAGAGCTGGAGTTCCGGGTGCTCGCGGATATCGAGCAACGTATGGGCCTCGGCGCTGGTGCGCAGGTGGTTGAGTTCTTGGACGGAAATTTCCAATGGATTGGTTCCTGACAGGTTTCGGCGCCGGAACTGTAACGGGTCTAATTGGGCAGTGCTACCGCTCCATGCGGCGGATCGCTGTTAAATAGTCGACGTTGCGAGCCCAATGTTGGAGCACCTTTTTCGAGGCCTCTTCGGAAATATCATCGAAAAATTCCAGCGCTGCCGTCTGATCGATTGCCCGTACTTTTGCATCCCGGCGGGCCCGGCCGCAAAGGTCGTATATTTCGGCGTAGTGATCCCTGCTGAAACGCAGCGCCTTGCAGGTAATTGCCATACCGTCACCGCTGGGTTCTAGGATCAGGCGGGTGATCAATGTTTGCCGCAAATTTGTGAGCCGACGGAGGAGGGAGACAAAGAGGTGAATATGCCCGCCCTTCAAGGCGTCGATGAGTAATTCCGGTGTGACCATATCTTCTTCTTCAAGGTCGGCGGCAAGCTGTTCGGATTTACTATTGGGCTTGGCATCGCCACCGACATCGGCGCCGTCGGCGGCAACTTTTTCCACCAGATCGTCCAACGCTTGGGGATCAACGTCGAAGTTCTCCACGATATGTTGACGGAGAGCCGCGGAGACCCATACATACATGCGTTTGGCGATATCCTGGGGCAAGTCTTCGCGGCGTAAAATCGGTTCCTGAAAGGAGTTGACGCGTTTTGACTCGTCGACGAGATATTCCAGCGTGGAGAAAGAAATTTTAGCGCCTGAATTATTCAGCAAATTGACGATAACGTTTTCGTTTCCGCTTTCTACCAACGCCGCCGATAGGTCCTCGCTCAAACTTTGCCGAATGCTGATTGCCAATTGGTGCTCTACCGCTCGGTGACGCACGATCTCTATGAGATCGATGTCCCGGAGAACGTCGCTCTGGGTCAGGATTGGAAATGCAACATTGATTTCATCATTGGCGAGCAATTTAATCAGTTCGGAGGGCGCATCCGGCAGGTCCGCGATGCGCGCGCTCACGGCTGCGCGGACCCAACGTTCCGTTGCCACCACCAATTGGTGGAGGATTTGGTACATCAGTTGGCGCTCACGCTCTGTAATGGTTGAGGTTTCGTCCGAAAATAAATCAGATATCGCGTCAACGAGAGCCCTGCGGCCCTCTTCAGAACGGTCCCTCGCGAGATTGAGCAAATATTTTGGATCGTCGGTGCTCATATATACTCAACTGGTGATCGAAGGGGATGAACCGCCCCGGGATTGCCGGAGGCTCCAACTTCTGAGAAGAAGGGGCTATCATGAGCAATACTACGA
>JAQCKY010000235.1 GCA_027592155.1 Pseudomonadota bacterium | reverse complement strand
CAGTGCGGTGTTTCTCTCGGCGGTCTTCGTCTTTGCCCTCGGATGGCTGCCGGGCATCAGTTCGATGCCGGAGGGGTTTGAATTCTCTCAGCTGATTCTCCCGGTTGCCGTATTAGTGATTTACGACTTCGGCTACGTCACCCGGATGACCCGGGCCTCCATGGCCGACGTCATGACGACCCCCTATATTCGAACCGCAATCCTGAAGGGCCTGCCGTTTCGTCAGGTCATTTGGCGCCATGCCCTGCGCAACGCGCTGATCGCGCCGTTTACCGTCATCATGCTGCAGTTTACCTGGCTGCTCTCAGGGGTAGTCGTTGTCGAGGTATTCTTCGCCTATCGCGGCATCGGATCTTTGCTGCTGGAGGCGGCGCTGAACCAAGACGTCAATGTGATCGAGGCCATCGCGATGATATCCGTCTTTGTTGCGGTGGCGACCCAGACATTGGGGGATATCGGCTACGCCTATCTCAATCCCCGCATTCGTTTTAGCGGCGTATTGTCGTCGTGAGTTCCAATATCCTCATGCGAAACCCTTATGCAATGGGTGGGTTGGCACTGATCCTATTTTGGGTTCTGGTGGCGGCCGCGGCGCCGTTGTTGGCGCCATTCGATCCTAACGCCGTGATGACGCCGTTCCAGAAACCCGGGGCGCTGGTGCAGGGCTCGGAATCCGCACGGTACTGGCTCGGCACCGATCAACTGGGCCGGGACGTCTTATCGCGGGTGATCTGGGGTTCCAGGACGATCCTCCTATATGCGCCGTTGGCGACGCTACTGGCTTACGCTGTTGGTATTGCCATGGGGCTGGTGGCGGGATTCCATCGGGGCTGGACCGATACGATTTTTTCCCTTTTTTCCAACATCGTTTTGTCCTTTCCGGTGATGATTCTTTACGTGCTGATCATCGCCAAGTTTGGGCCGTCGGGGATCAATATTCTCCTGGCTGTCGTCTTTGTCAGTGCGCCGGGGATCATGCGGATTGTGCGGGGTCTGGTGCTGGATCTCAGGGAACAGGATTACGTTTCCGCTGCGCGGTTGCGGGGGGAAAACGCGCTTTATATCATGATCGTCGAAATCCTTCCCAACGCATCGGGGCCGTTGATCGTGGATGGATGCCTTCGGGTCGGGTATGTGGCAATCACAATCGGCATGTTGGGTTTTCTGGGGCTCGGATTGCCGCCGCCCAACCCGGATTGGGGTGGAATGGTGGCCGATTCCAGAGCCGTCGCGGTCGCCTTTCCCCACATGGTGATATTTCCCTGCATCGCCATCGCCTCATTCGTACTGGGCTTTAATCTGCTGGCCGACGGTCTTCGCCGTGCGGGATTGGATGGCGGATCATGAGCTTATTATCGATCGACCATATCGAGGTGCGGTATGGTTCTCAGGACGGCGACGTCGTCGCGATCAAAGACGTCTCATTGGAAATTAAAGCCGGAGAGACCGTTGGGCTGGTCGGTGAATCGGGGTGCGGCAAATCGACAATCGCGCTGGCGATTATGGACTATCTGGGCTCCAACGGCCGGCTCAGCGCCGGAACGATCCGTTTCGACGGTCGCGACATCTCAAGACTTTCCGTGGATGATCTGCAAGCCCTGCGCGGTGGTGACGTTGCCATGGTGTATCAAGAGCCGTTCTCCGCCCTCAATCCCAGCATGAGAATAGGCGATCAGCTCTCCGAAATACCGATCACTCACGAAGGGGTTGATCGTGACAGGGCGCGGGAGGCGGTGACCGCGGCACTGTCGGATGTGCAGCTCACCGACAGCGACCGGATCAGCCGTTCATTTCCGCACCAGCTTTCCGGGGGGCAGTTGCAGCGGGTGGTCATTGCCATGACCCTATTGGGGAAACCGCGCCTGATCCTGATGGATGAACCGACCACGGCCCTGGACCCGACCGTCGAGGCGGAGATCATGGATCTGATCGCGGAACTTCAACGAAAAACCGGCGTGGCAATCTTGTTCATCTCCCACAACTTGGCCTTGGTTCATAAAATTTGTCGGCGTGTCTCGGTTATGAAAGACGGAGTTATTGTTGAAGAAGGTGATGCGGCCACGGTCTACCGAACTCCCGGCCATCCTCAAACGCGGCTGTTATTGGATGCAGTTCCGAGTCTCCTCACAGTCCCGGAGCGTTCGAGTTCAAAGCCGGGAGAGACGGTGATCAATGTCTCTCATGTCTCAAAATACTACCCCATCGGTGAAGGGCGCTTTGGCGCAGCCAAGACCGGGATGTTGGTGGCGAATGAGGATATTTCGTTCACCGTCCAGCGCGGCGAAAAAGTCGCGATTGTCGGAGAGTCCGGGGGCGGCAAATCGACGTTGGCGAAGATGGTTATGGGGCTGGAGATCGTTTCCGGCGGAACCATCCTGGTGGCGGGCCAGAATGTCGGATCGCAACTTGTGTCCCAGCGGTCACCGAAATCCCTGCGACGAATCCAGATGGTGTTTCAGAACCCCGGTGACACCCTCAATCCGTCGCGCAAAGTCGGAGCTCAGTTGTCGCGCGTCGTTAAAAAATTGGGAAGCCTGGAATATAGAAACGATATCGGCGCACGTGTCCGGGAATTATTGGGCGCGGTTGACCTGCCTCCCGAAACGGTTGATCGCTATCCCGGCACCTTATCCGGGGGGCAGCGTCAGCGAATCGCTATTGCCCGCGCCCTGGCCGCCGAACCGGATATCATTGTCGCCGATGAGCCGCTCTCGGCCCTCGATGTATCGGTTCAGGCAAGCATCGCGGATATCTTTAGGGATCTCTGTGACAGCAGCGGCTTGACGCTGTTGTTCATCAGTCATGATTTAGCTCGGGTGCGCCAGTTGGCCGACCGTGTTATCGTCATGGAAAGCGGCCGCGTCGTCGAGCAGGGGCCGACCGAGGATATTTTCGCACCGCCGCATCATCCCTATACGGCGCGACTGATTGAAGCCGTGCCGACGATTGTTAGTCAGGAAGGTCGCGGTATTTCTCAATGAGTTCATCGGGGTCGAGATTTCGAACCCGCCGCAGATCGGGGAGCAGATAAGCGAAGGAAACCGCGACAATAACCGTGCATATTCCGCCGACAACCACGGCTGGCACCGGTCCAAACAACGCCGCGGATAACCCGGCTCTTGTATCACCCAGTTCGTTTGAAGCGCCGACGAATACGGCGCTTACGGCGTTAACGCGACCGCGAACGTCGTCGGGCGTTACCAATTGCACAAGATTATTTCTGATAAATACACTGATCATGTCCGCGGCCCCCATAACAAAGAGGGCAACAACGGACACCCAGAAACTTGTCGATAGCCCGAACACGATTATCGAGACGCCGAACAAAGCGACCGTGACAAGCAGCTTGACCCCGATGTTATGTCGGATCGGTCGCTGGGTGAGGTAAATAGCGCAAATGACGGCTCCGAATGCCGGCATACTGCGCAAGATGCCGTAACCTTCGCTTCCGACATTCAAAATTTCCTGGGCATAGACCACGATCAGGGCATTGAAGGCACCGAGTAGGACCGCGAACAAATCCAATGAGATCGAGCCCAGAACGATCTGGCGCGGCAGAATAAACCGGAACCCGGCGAGGATGGTTTTGACGGAAGCCCGTTCCTTACTGAGAATTTGCAGCGGCGCTTTGATCAGAAGCGTAAATAACGCTGACGCGATGAACAACGCAACGACCACGCCGTAAGCGAGTTCGACGCCGACCCCGATCTTTTCAGAAACGCCGATCAGGATGCCGGCAATCGCCGGACCTATAATTCGACCGGTGGTAAAACCGGTCGATGTCCAAGCGACGGCGTTGGAGAAGTGTTCCTTCGGGACCAAGACCGGAACGATGGCCTGCTGGGCCGGGGACTGAAAGGACCGGGCGGTCCCCATGAGGATGAGGACCCCGAAAATCAAACCGAAGGTGGCGCCATCGATCAACGTAAAGACGAAAAGCAATATCGAGCCGAGGGTCTGTAAAAGGACACAGCCCGTGAGGATGTGCTTGCGCGGAAGCCGATCAGCGGCAAGGCCCGCCACGAGAAACAAAAGGAAAAATGGAAGAAATTGCGCGGCGCCGACGAGGCCTAAATCGAGGTAACTGCCGGTGAGTTCGAAGACCTGCCACAATACGACGGTGATTTCCATATCGATGGCGAGCACGCCGAGGAAACGCGCAAACCAATAGTAGCGATAATCACGGTGGTGGAAGGCGACCCATCCGGCATAGCCGCCGTCGGGCCGTGACTCTGGCGTGTTGTCTGCGTTCAATTGAGTTCCGTGGAAGGTGTTGTCTTGCGCCGTTTCCTCTTAGACGCTCACTTATCCGTTTGCAACGTGGCATCTGGAAGGACGTCCTGATCGCCAAAGCGCCGGACGAGGTCGTCAGGATCGAGGCTGTCGATGCTTCGGAGCGCCGGAAATAGTTTGGCATAACTGAGGGCGATGACGATTGATCCGACGCCGCCGATGATCACTGCTGGAACGGTATTGAAGATTGCCGCCGTCACGCCTGACTCAAATTCTCCGATTTGGCCCGAAGAGCTCGTGAACACCGAATTGACGGCATTGATCCGTCCGCGCAGATCGTCCGGCGACACAAGCAATACGACGTTTTGGCGGATGAACATGCTGATCGCATCGGTGGCGCCCATGAAAAACAGGGCGGCGTAAGACAACGCAAAATTGGTCGAGAGGCCGAACACAATAATGCCGCATCCGTAGAGTACCACGGTAATCAGCATTTTGTCTCCGGCGCGGCGGCGTATCGGGAGGTGTGTCAGTAATAGAAAACAGGCCAGCGAGCCGACCGTCTCCGCCGATTTTAAAATCCCGAAACCCGCTTGATCGGTTTGTAGAATATCGGTGGCAAAGATCGGCAGAAGAGCGCGAACACCCCCGACCAGAACAACGAAAAAATCCAAAGATACCAAGCCCAATACGACCTTGCGGGTGAAAACAAACCGCAATCCTGCGAGTAGATTGGGAATTGTAATCGGTTCCTTTGAGTATATTTGCGTGTTGAGCCGGAGCGGCAAAAGCATGGTGACCGCGATCACCGACAATCCGACGGCAACCGCATAGGCGACTGGAATACCGATGATCAACAGGAGGCCGCCG
>JAQCKY010000234.1 GCA_027592155.1 Pseudomonadota bacterium | reverse complement strand
GAAAGCTGCGAGTAGCGAGAATCCGGTCACCAGAATCACTGTGCCAATCAGCAAAGCCTTCCGGCGCCAGAATAGTAGAACAACATCCGCCGGTGTCGGCAGCGCCACAGGCACGTCGATTTTTTCCGGCGGGCTCTCCGGTGTCTCAAGCTTGATGACCCTTGCGGTATGTTGCATCAATCCCCCAACCTGGCGACAAGCCGGCTCTTGAGAGATATGTTTCTCTTAACAGTGTGCATCATTCTGACTATCGCAGTTCTGGTTAACGACAATGGTTAACCGAAGAGGGTTAACGGAACGTCAAAATCGGCTCGCGCTGCTGCTTCAAAGCCGCGCTGTTACCATCGACTATTCCGACCCTGTCCTACCCTGCATCGCGGATTGGCGATGAGTATGCGATAGGAGTGCTCGAGTCTGTGGATTCCCGTTTCAAAGCCGACTCGGCACTGACGCTCTCCGCCGTCGCGATAAGCTGTGGTGCGGTGCCCAGACTCCGCCGATATTCGGGAACCAATTTCGGCAATAAATTGTGTATGCGTTCGATCGCACGCGCTTCAGCGGCAGAGATCAGGTCGTCGATCTGCTCCAGCAACTCATTCCTGTCCGGAATACGGGGCGATGCGAGAAGCAGTCCGTTCACGGCTGTCGGAACCATTTCCTCCGAGGCGTGCAACGGTTCCTCAAACAGCTTCTCACCCGGACGCAGACCGGTAAAGACCACCTTGATATCTCGTTCAGGCACCAGCCCTGCCAAACGAATCATCTGGTTGGCCAGGTCTCGGATCCGAACGGGCTCCCCCATTTCCAGGACGAAAATCCGGCCGGCATGATCCAGCCTCTGACGACCCGCAGCGGAGGCTCGCAACACGAGACTCACTGCCTCAGATACCGTCATGAAATAGCGCGTGACGTTGGGGTCTGTAACGGTCAGGGGTCCTCCAGCCGCGAGCTGCCGCTGAAATAGCGGTACAACCGATCCCGTGGAACCCAATACATTGCCAAACCTTACCGTCACAAAGCGCGTCGTCCGTTCCATATCGGCAGATCGAAGGTCAAGCGACTGACAATAGCTTTCCGCGATCCTTTTGGTGACCCCCATCACACTGGTCGGATTAACCGCCTTATCGGTCGAGATAAGAACCATGACTTCTACGCCGAATTCTACGGATGCATCGGCAACATTCTGAGTCCCGCGCACATTTGTCAGGACGCCCTCGGCGGGATTGTCTTCGACCATCGGCACATACTTCATGGCCGCTGCGTGAAAAACGACGGTCGGACGCCGACGAACCATGACATCGCGGACCCGCTGCCGATCTCTGACATCTCCCATTTCTTTCGAGCGATTGAGGCCCGGGTGCCTTTGCGAGAGCTCCATGTCGATTTCATAGAGATGCAGTTCGGAGTTATCCATCAACGAGAGATGCGACGGTTCCAGGTCGGAAATCTGCCGAACCAATTCACTACCGATCGTGCCGCCAGCTCCGGTGACCAGAACTCTCGCCCCCTTGATCATCTTCGCCATGGAAGCCCGATCAAGCAGCGTTTGAGGTCGCCCAAGAAGATCTTCAATCGCAACCGGCTTGACATCCGCCTTGTCGTCAACACCGTTGGTCAACTCCGTTGCACGGGGTGAACGGCTGAGGCTCATACCATTCGCCGCGGCGGCATCGAGAAGTTCCCGCATGGCTGCGGGTGAAAGACCGTCCTCCGTAACAACGAGTTTATGCGGCCTCTCTCCTTTTCGATCCAATCCCTCGACGGCGGCGCCGATCTCATCGATCCGCCCCAAAATCTCGACACCATGGATACTGCCTCTCAGATAGGCCCCCATCTCATCGACGATTCCGACCGCCCTGTAAATCGAGTTTGGATGGCTCTCCAGAGCACGAAGAAATAGTTCCGTGCTATCACCGGCTCCAACAATCAGGATGGGAATCTGATCGTAGACGGCAGGTCCTCTATTTCCCCGCTTTCGCCCCTGACGAAGCCGCGCCAGAAATCGCGGTCCAATCAAAAATGCGCTCAGCATCAGCGCGTTTACGAAAAGGGCAGACAACGGTATCGCAACGATATGAGGGAGTGCCGCACCGGTCATCCCAATCAAGCCGGTTTGGATGGCCGTTGCCTTCAGAATAGCGGAAATATCCTCGATCGACGTGTATTGCCAGAGGCGGCAATAAAGTCGCATCAAGGCAAAAACCAAGGCCGACATCAGAACAACCGCGAGCGCGTCGGTCGCACCCGGCAGCTTTAGCTGGCCATCGGTATCGCCCCACCCAATGATGGCATGCGCCAGAAAGAAAGCGGTGATCGCGGCAAAAATGTCGTGAAGAAAGACGAAGTGGGACTGACGAATTTCGAGCGGCGCTTTCCTGCGGATCCAGACCCGCAATGCCTGCGGAAATGTCCACACCGCCCCGATTGCCCGTTGCGGATCGTCTCTCGACTGAACGGCCTCATCAGAGGCCGTCCGCCGATCTGACGGATTCCGATCGGTTACCCGGTGTTGCGACTCAAGTGACATACGGCCCCCTGCTCCGTGATTGGTTTTCCCCTGACGGGAGAAGTTCTCATCAAAGCGGGATGCAAGAACTGGGCCAACTAGCCGTTACCTGTAAAACACTGTGGTATATGGATTATTTATTGGATCCGTATCTTTGCCATAATGCGCACCCGGCAAAATACGCCGCACAGAGGGAGAGAGCGGAAAAAATTTCCGTTTGAATCCACTAAATCAATTGTCGAAAACACGGGATCGTAAGAGCTCCCGCCGACAAGATCGCTCTTGCGCCTGAGGGTGCGCAATCTATCATGCTGCCATGATAGAAATTGTCGACTTGGCCTATGCAAGGGTCGGGACTGCCGACCTCCCGAGTGCTGTGCGGTTTGCAACTGAAACCCTGGGATTGCAGCTCGTCCGGGAGGAAGAGAACCGCGCCTATGTTCGGGGGGATGATCGCGACCATGACATCTGTTATGTCGCTGGCGCGCCTTCGGACCACGTTCTGGGATTCGAACTGGCAGACGAAGAAGCCTTAAGAGACGCATTCGATACATTGAAGGGGGCCGGGGTCGATGTTAGCCATGGGACCCCCGAGGAATGCAACGACCGGCGCGTTCAGCAGTTCATCACCTTCCAGGACCCGACCGGTAATAAATTCGATCTAGCCGTACGACCGCACAAGGCAACGCGACGCTATTTTCCGACCCGCGATGCAGGCATTAACGGTTTCAGTCATGTTGGCCTCAGAACCACCGACGCACGGCGCGACGAAGCGTTCTGGACGACACATTTCAACATCCACCCGAATGACTGGATCGGCGACGCAGGATTGCTGTCGTTTGACCATGTTCACCACCGGATTGCTCTTTTCCCTGCCAACGGCCCCGGGATTCAGCATATCAATTTTCAGGTCGACAGCATCGATGACGTCATGCGGTCCTGGTACTTCCTGTCGTCGCAACAGGTCCGCGTGGTCTTCGGACCGGGTCGGCACGCCACATCCGGCGCGATGTTTCTGTATTTCGAGGGCCCCGATGGCATGGTCTATGAGTATTCCCATGGCGTGCGGCTGATCGATGACCCCAACTATCGTCCAAGACAGTTTCCGTTCACGCCGGAAGCCTTTTGTGTCTGGGGCGCAAAACCCGATATTCCCGAATTCAGGAGCTAGATCCCGGTGCCGGAAACCGAGTTTGGCTCTCTGGGTGAGCCTCTGGAGGCGACGCAGCGTCGTGTCAGGCTGGCCGCGCGGGCACTCGCGCGCCATAACCTGGTCCACGCATACGGACATGTCAGCGCACGACTCGACGACAAGAATTTTCTTGTTTGCGCGCCGAAGCCTATGGGTCTCATAGGCCCCGGAGAGGATGGAACAAGCGTTCCGATCGACGGCCCCCTTCCCGACGGTGTTCTTGGAGAAGTACGCTGTCACCAGAGGATTTATGCCGCAAGGCCGGATGTAAACGGCATCTGCCGTATCTTTCCCCGCAATGTTCTGACCCTGTCCACTTTCCAGCAGACGCCAAAAGCCCGGATCGGATTCGGGTCCTATTTCCATCCGCACCCCCCGCTGTGGGACGATCCGTTGCTCATACGATCAGACGAGCAGGCAATCGCCTTTGCCAAAACGCTGGGGCCCGCGCGAGCAATTGTCATGCGGGGCAATGGTGCAGTCTGCGTCGGACCCAGCGTGGAAGAAAGCATCGTCATGGCGTTTTATCTGGAGGAGTCGGCAGGAACGGAACTTGCCGTGCTGGCCACCGGAAAGACGCCCGAATCAATATGCTTTACCGATGAGCAGGCAGCCATACGGGCGACCGGGACCGGCCGAATTTACGAGCGTCTGTGGGAGTATATGACCGCTGGAGACCCGGAACTCTAAACCTACGGGACCCGCAAGTGTGCAAAATTCTAATCATCGTCTTTGCGCTCATCGCGGCTACCCCGTCAGGAGTTGTTCAGGCCGGCACGCTCGTTGACTTTGTCCGCAACTTTTCTTTTTCCGAACCCGACTCAGTCGATCGCCTGCCCTATTCGGAAGTAGCCATTGCGTCACTGCTCGCCGCCATGGGCGGCAAGGACGCGCCGCCGACCTTTCGCCGCCAAAGAGTGATCGATGGTGGCAAGGCGTTTTTGCTTGTTTATTCTCCCGACATCTCGGGCTCACCGATCGTTATGATTGCCGAAGACCCGGACCGAGATATCCTTCTCGAAGCGCCCCATCCTGAAAAAGATCGGGCCACTGGATTGCAGGCTGCCCATTTGCTGATCGCACTGGGGGCAAGGGCTGCGATTATTTCGGGCAATAATCGATGCGCGGCACGTGCGCCGTCGGCCTGCAGCGGCAAGACCCGGATTTGCGGTGGGGGTCTCCGGGCATACCCCTCATCGGATCCGGCACACGATACGCAATCTCTTTTTCATCAAGCGCATATTGCGTTATCGGACCGCTGGCCGCAGGCAACGGTTGTTCAGCTTCACGGATATGCGCAAGCCAACAGCGATACGCTCGTCATTCTCTCCGACGGCACGCGCGAGCAGCGGAGCCCCGATAATGCCTTGACGGGAAAAATACGAGACCGGATCCGTGTTTCGCTCGGCGCGGCAGCAGTGGCGGGGAGCTGCCAGGATCCT
>JAQCKY010000233.1 GCA_027592155.1 Pseudomonadota bacterium | reverse complement strand
GATAGAGAAAGCTCTTATTGGCAGATCCACCGCCTTTGGCGACGAACATGAACTTATAAGCGTCGCCTTTGTCGGCATAGAGCTCGATCTGGGCCGGCAAGTTGTCGCCGGTATTGGTTTCGTCATACATGGTGAGCGGCGCCAGCTGGCTGTAGCGCAAATTGTCGTGGGTGTAGGTCCTGAGAACTCCTTCGGAGATCGCGGCCTCGTCATCGCCGTCGACCCAAACGTTCTCGCCCTTCTTGCCCATGACGATCGCGGTGCCGGTATCCTGGCACATCGGCAGGATGCGCCCCGCCGCGATGTTGGCGTTTTTGAGCAGATCGTATGCGACAAAGCGGTCGTTATCCGACGCCTCCGAATCGTCGAGGATCGAGGCAAGCTGTTTCAGATGGTCGGTCCGCAAGAGGTGAGAAGTATCCGAGAAGGCCTCCGCCGTCAGCATCGCGATTCCCTCGGGATCGATCTTTAGGATCGTCCGTCCGCCCGCATCGACGGTCTCCACATAGTCGGAGGTCAATTTTCGATATTGGGTTTCGTCCGCCCCGAGCGGGAGCAGGGGATGATAGTCGGATATCGTCATGATGTATGGTCTCTCGGTTGGCGGCGGAGAATCGTCTGGGTAACGCGACCGGGGCCGCTATTTTTTTGTGCGGAAGGCGTCTAGGGCGATAACGTCGGCGCTCCCTTTTTCCTCGAGCTCGGTTTCTGTTCCCTCGCCCTCTGGATCCGCTTCCGCCTCCTCCTCTGCACCGTCTTCGACGGCATTTTCGGCGCGGGCTAGTTCGTGTAGATCGGCCGTTTTGCCGTCGGGGAGGGGGTCCAAATCCTGGGAGGTTTCTTGATCTTCGTCGAATAGAAGATGGGCTTGCATCTGCAAGGCAAAATTAACCGACGGATCGGAAAACGAGGTGACGGAATCAAAGGGCACGTAGAGCCGATGGGGGTTGCCGCCAAAGCTTAAGGTCACCGCGAAGCCTTCTTCGTCGACGTTCAAATCTTCGAATTGGTGCTGCATCACGATGGTGATTTCTTGGGGATACTGCGCCCTCAGAAAGTCGGGAATTTTGACCCCGTCATCCTGGGTCCGAAAATTAATATAAAAATGATGGTCACCGGTCATGCCATGGGCTGCCGTCTCGACCAGCGCTTGATGGAGAACGCTTTTTAGGGCGTTCGCAACCCAGATTTCATAGGTGAAACCGTCTTCCCTCATGCCTCAATCGCCTCATCCGTCTTATTGCTTTCGCATCGAAAGCGTACCGGCCTTATGACCGGAAATTATGAGTGGAGTGGGGGATCCCGGATGCCGGGACCCCCATTCCTAAGTGAGGGGCTTCTGTTGCCAGGTGCCCCTCGAACCCCGTTATAGCCTTAAGCGGCTACAGCAAATGCCTCGTTATCATTGGCATTTCCAAGTTTGGCCCGATAACGGCGGTACCATGCCGAGCGAAAACCAAGTCTTTACCACGCGCGTCGATCCTGTTTCGCCCCCATATTGGTGCGGGTGCATGATTTGCATTGTCCGCGATCCTTGACCAAGAACTCCGAAAAATTCCTGGACGAATATGGTGGAGGCGCCGGGTACCGCCCCCGGGTCCGCAACGCTTATTTCACAGGGCGTTTATCGCCATAGTCGGTTGCCCGACCCCCTAAATATAGGCCGTTGCACAACAATAGGGAAGGGGGACGCGAGATTTGGTTGTGAAACCGCTTATACCGTGGGTGGTCAATGAAGGACGTGACCCCGTAGCCGAATCCATGCTATTCGCGGTGAGGTTGATGTGTAGGCGCTTTGCGGCCTGACATGGTGGAAATTGGGGAAAAAAATTCATGGAACTTACGCCTGAACAACAGGCCGAAATCAAGGCTCTGCGCGCCGGTCAGGCGACGACGCGGCGGGTGACGGTTGAAGCGCTCGAAGAGCTTCTCTACGAACCCGTTCCCGTTCTCGATCATGGATTCGTGCGTGTCATCGATTATATGGGCGACGACAGCGCCATCGTTCAGGCCGCCCGTGTCTCTTACGGGAAAGGCACAAAGAAGGTTTCCGACGACGCCGGGCTGATCAAATATCTTCTCCGTCATCGCCACACGACCCCGTTCGAGATGTGCGAAATCAAATATCACGTCAAAATGCCGATCTTCGTTGCCCGCCAATGGATTCGGCATCGCACCGCGAATGTGAACGAATATTCGGCCCGTTATTCGGTCCTCGATCGCGAATTCTATATTCCCGCGCCGGAACAACTCGGCGTTCAGTCGGTCTCCAACCGTCAGGGCCGGGGTGATGTCCTGGAAGGGGAAGAGGCCGCCAACGTCCTCGAGATGCTGAAGAACGATGCCGAGCAGACCTACGACCATTATGTCCAGATGCTCAACGAGGATCAGGACGGCAACGTCATCGATGAAAGCCGGTCGGGCCTTGCCCGCGAATTGGCCCGAATGAACCTCACGCTCAATACTTATACGCAATGGTATTGGAAGACCGATCTCCATAACCTATTGGGATTTCTATCTCTCCGTGCCGATGCGCACGCGCAGTATGAAATTCGCGTCTATGCCGAAGCGATGCTGGAAAGCCTCAAACATTGGGTGCCGATTACCTATGAGGCGTTCCAACAATACCGCGTCGGCGGCGCCAGTCTGTCGGCAAGCGCGCTGGACGTGGTGCGCGGCATGATCAACGGAAACCCAATCGCCCAGGAAGACAGCGGCCTCTCCAAACGGGAATGGCGGGAGTTGATGGAGACCCTCGGGCGGGACCAAAGTTAGGCGCTAGGTATTTTTACGCCGCGACTGACCCCGTTCAAGTTGGGATAGATAGAGCCCGGCGGTCACGATCAAGGCAGCGCCGACCCATGTCCATAAATCGGGTACTTCGCTAAACACAATGAATCCGAACAGGGCACCCCAGACGACCCGTACATAGGTCAGCGGCGCCATCACCGTTACCTCGCCAAGGACCATCGCCCGGGTCATCATCGCATTGCCGGCCGTGCCGAGGATGCCCATCAAAAACATGAACAGCCATTCCGTTGGTGTCGGCCAGGTCCAGAAAAAACAGGCCACGATGAACGACAGGCAGGACGCAATAATTAGTGTTCTTGCGATAATATTGGGGATTGGTTGGTCTCGCGCGAGGACCTTGCCGTTGAGCGATAGGGCGGCGTAGCCGACGGTCGAAATCAAAACCAAGACCGCGCCGAAGGCACGAAGGCTCATATCATCGCCGCCGCCGAAGAGACTGGCCAGGGCGGTGCCGTCGGGCCGGATGACGATCAGCGCACCGATGAACCCGGTGCCCGCGGCGAGCCAGCGGCGCAACATTGACGGCTCGCCCAGAAAAATCACCGCGCCGATTGCCAACAGGATACCTTGCATCATGCTCAAGGTCACCGCTGCCGCAAGGGTCGCAAAGGAGACGCCGAGGTAGAACAACCCTTGCGACGTAATTTGGCCGACGCCCCTGAGCAGGAACACGCCCGTGTCATTGGCCCAGAGGCCGCGCACGCCGCGCCGGAACAAAAACGGCGTGATGGCCACGAGCCCGAACATGTTGCGGAAGAATACCATCTCCAAGGGATGAATGGCATCTGCGAGGGACTTGATGATCGCCGCCATCCCGGCATAACAAGCCCCGGAAAACAGCATGAGGATCACGCCGCGAATCGTCGGCGGGATACCCCCCGTGGCCGTGGCCAAACGGCCTAACATTCCATGGTGCTTCTACTGGATGACGATGTTGGGTGCGGCAGCGGACGAGCTTTGCAACTCCAATATCTGTGACCAGACCCGGTCGGCAATCGCAAGATAGGCTTGCGCGTGTTCGCTGTCGGGCTGCGATGTCACGATTGGCGCGCCGCCGTCCGAGGTTTCCCGGATCTTGATGTCCAAGGGAATAGCGCCCAAAAACTCGATCTCCAGGCGCTGCGCCTCAATTTCCGCGCCGCCATGGCTAAAGATATCGGTCCGTTCACCGCAATGGGGGCAGGCGAAGTAGCTCATATTTTCGACAATCCCCAGAACCGGCACATCGACTTTACGGAACATGTTGAGCCCTTTACGCGCATCGATCAGCGCAATGTCTTGCGGGGTCGATACGATCACCACGCCGGTAATCGGCACGCGTTGCGCCATCGAGAGGTGAATGTCGCCGGTGCCGGGCGGCATATCGACGACGAGCACGTCAAGGTCGCCCCAGGCGACGTCTCTCAACAATTGTTCCAAGGCGCCGGTGGCCATCGGCCCACGCCAGATCATCGGCGTTTCTTCTTCGACGAGGAATCCCATGGACATGCATTTAACGCCGTGATTTTCCATCGGCTGAAGCGTTTTGCCGTCTTCCGATGTCGGTTTTCCCTGGATGCCCAGCATGCGGGGGATCGAGGGGCCGTAAATATCGGCGTCCAGCACACCGACTTTGTGTCCCTGGGCGGCAAGCGCCAACGCCAAATTGACGGTGGTTGTCGATTTGCCGACACCGCCTTTGCCGGAGGCAACGGCGATAATGTTCTTGATTCCGGGGAGGGAGAGATGCTGCGCCCCTTGCGGTGAGGGGCCGTCCGCTTGGCTGCCGGGAGAGCCACTCGGCGCCCCTTCGCCGGCAACCGGTTGCGCGCGCGGGCGGCGTTCGGCGGTCAGCACCGCCGTGACCGTCAGCACGCCGGGCATGGCGTGAACTTTGTCCTCGGCTTCCTTGCGCAAGGGTTCGAGTTTCGGGCCCCGCTCAGGATCGACCTCTATCCCAAAAGCGACATGGCCGTCCTTCACCTGCAGGCCGGCAATCATATTGAGGCTTACGATATTGCCGCCGCGATCGGGGTCGTTTACCGTTGCCAGCATCTTCAATATGTCGTCGGGGGTCACGTCGGCCATTCTGATTCCTTGCGATTACTAACGTATTTGTGACGAATGTTCGCGATATCCCTTGGCTTTAAAGTGTCGAGTCTGCGTTGCATGCCGTGGGGGACTGTCATATAAGGCAGGACAGACATATATAGTCTTGAGCGCGGACAGTAAAACCTCGCTTTTTTGATGGAAAAGGTAAAAGCATATGGCTTGGGATACGCAGAGAGGAGGCCCCTGGGGGGGCGGCGGCGGCGGTGGCGGCGGACCATGGGGCGGTGGCTCCGGGGGACAACAGCCCCCGGA
>JAQCKY010000232.1 GCA_027592155.1 Pseudomonadota bacterium | reverse complement strand
CGTTTTTTTACGGCTGGATTGTCGTGGCCGTTGCTTTCGTCACGATGGCGCTGGGGGTCAATGTCCGGACCACCTTTTCGCTCCTTTTCCCGCCGATCCTGGACGAGTTCGGTTGGAGCAGCGGGACCATCGCGGCCACCTTCTCCATCGGCTTTATCGTATCCACACTCCTCGCGCCCTTTGTCGGCGGTTTGATGGATCGCTTTGGTCCCCGAATTATCCTGCCGTTGGCCGCCATCGCCGTCAGTGCCGGTCTGGTGACCACGACGTTGGCGACAGAGCCCTGGCATTTCTATCTCACCTTCGGCGTCTTGGTCATCGGCGGTTCGGTCTTCATGGGCTATATCGGCCATACTTTGATCTTGCCGAATTGGTTCGACCGTCGTCGCGGACTGGCGATCGGCATCGGGTTCTCCGGCGTCGGTGTTGGTTCCATCCTGCTGCTGCCCTGGATGCAGATTGCCATTCAAACCGTGGGGTGGCGGCAAAGTACACTGACTTTGGCGGTGGTCGTTCTGGTCGTCCTGGTGCCACTCAATTTTATGTTCCAACGTTACCGTCCGGAGGACATCGGGCTGGTCCCGGACGGTATTCCAGTCCGTGAAGATGGCGAGAGTGTGGAGGCGGATCGTGGGCCAAAGGACCGTATCGTCGATCATGCCTGGGCCGCCACGGACTGGACGGTTCCTCTGGCCCTGCGCACAGGTAGGTTTTGGTGGCTTCTGATTGCTTTCGTCAGCGGCCTGTACGCCTGGTATGCCGTGCTGGTCCATCAGACCCGCTATTTGATTGATGTCGGCATATCGGCGGAGGCCGCGTCGGTGGCGCTCGGTCTTGTCGGCCTTGGCGGAATCGTCGGCCAGATCGGCATTGGTCACCTGTCCGATCGTATCGGGCGTGAATGGGCCTGGACGATCAGTCTCTCCGGCTTCATGGCAACTTACGGATGCCTGCTCTTGCTCAGAGAATTCCCATCCCTATGGCTGATGTATGTCATGGTCGGCAGCCAGGGATTTATCGGTTACGGGCTTGCCTCGGTGTTCGGGGCCGTTCCGTCGGAACTCTTCGCGGGAAAACGCTATGGTGCGATCTTTGGGATTCTGGGCGGTGCCGCCGGCTTGGGTGCGGCGTTTGGGCCGTTCGCCACCGGGCTGTTGCACGATATCGTTGGGAATTACGTGCAGGCCTTCGTCGTCGCAATCGCGGTCTGCGGGCTTTCCATCATTGCGATGTGGCTCGCCGGGCCGAGGAAAGTCCGCCTCGTACCAGGCCGCTTAACTGCTTAGGCAATCAGCATCGAACATTATTCCCATGCGGCAAGGGGCGGCAAGGACATCAGGATGGCTTCGATATTGCCGCCGGTCATCAGGCCGAACTTGGTGCCGCGGTCATGGATCAGGTTGAATTCCACATAACGGCCCCGCTTGGCCAGCTGTGCCCGGGTGTCTTCGGCGGACCAGGCGTCGTTCATGTGGCGAGTGATGATGGCGGGGTAGATGTCGCGGAATGCTCTGCCGACGTCCTGGGTAAAGGCAAAGTCCTTATCCCAGTCCCCGCTGTCGAGATAATCATAGAAGATACCGCCAACGCCCCGGGCTTCACCCCGGTGGGGCAGGAAGAAGTATTCATCGCACCATTCTTTGTAGCGCTGATAGTCTGCAACGTCGCTATTCGCCTCGCAGGCGCCTTTGAAGGCGGCATGAAAGTCGCGGGTATCTTTGTCTTGCGGGAAAACCGGAGTCAGGTCTCCGCCGCCGCCGAACCAGCCCTTGGTGGTGACGATCATGCGGGTATTCATGTGAGCGATCGGCACGAGGGGCGAACGTGGATGACAGACCAGGGATACGCCGGAGGCCCAAAAGCGCGGATCTTCCTCGGCGCCGGGAATTTGGCTGCGGGCTTGCTCGGAAAACTCGCCATGGACGGTGGAGATGTTGACGCCGGCTTTCTCAAATACGCGGCCGCCGCGCATCACCGACATTTCGCCGCCGCCGCCATCGTTATCGCGCTCCCAGGTTTTACGCTGAAAACGTCCAGGCTCGAACTCCGTTGAGCCGTTCGGCCCGGTTACGGTGTCTTCGAGGGTCTCGAACGCAGCGCAAATCTGATCGCGGAGCTCCTTGAACCAAGCCACCGCTTTTTGCTTTTTGCCCTCGTCATCCATCACTATTCGCCTACTCTTGTTAATTGCCGCACCGCCTCGCCGGTCACGATAGCGGCCGACATTGCAACGTTGAGCGATCGCATACCCTGTTTCATGGGAATATAAAGACGCACATCTGCTCTGTCATGGACATCCTCCGGCACACCGGCGCTTTCCCGGCCCAGGAGCAAGATATCGTCTTGGGCGAATACGTGATCGGTGTAGGGCTCGCTGCCTTTGGTGGTCAGGAGGACCAGCCGGCCTGTCTCCATGGCGCTGAACCCCAGATAAGCCTCCCAGGAGGTGTGACGATGCAGATCGACGGCGTCGGCATAATCCATACCAGCCCGCCGAAGGCGCTTATCGGAGAGCACAAATCCACAGGGCTCGATGATATCGAGCGGTAAATCAAAACAGGCGGCCAGCCGCATGATGGCTCCGGCATTTTGGGGGATGTCCGGCTGATAGAGTGCGAGGCGCATAAAACAACACTATTTATGGGGATTATTGCTTTTCAGGGCCGAGAATCTACATTATATCTCTGCTCAAATTTCCAACAATCTGACCTTATTTTACATGAGGTTAGAGGAGGATAAAGGATATCGATTCGAGGGAACCAGCCGGTCTTAACCATTTGGTTGGTGCTATCGAGCATAACTTGGTGAAGTCTCGCCATCAAATTCCCATCTAAAGAACCAGGACGTTTAACCGGATAAAAGACCGGGCTGAGAAAGGAATAGGGTATGTCTGATACCGCTGCGACCGTCGAAAACTCTGGGGGGCATGGCTCCCATGACTCCCATGACGGTGAAACACGCCGCGATTTTCTGCTGATTTCGACGGTTGCCGTCGGCGCCGTTGGTGCTGGTTTGGCAGCTTGGCCATTCGTTGACAGCATGAACCCGTCTCTTGACGTTCTTGCCTTGAAATCGATTGAGGTGGATATCTCGCCGATTGAAGAAGGGCAGGCGATCACCGTTTTCTGGCGCGGAAACCCGGTTTTTATCCGCAATCGTAGCAAAAAAGAAATCGATGCGGCGCGCGCCGAAAAGATGTCCGATCTCAAGGATCCGGAAAAGGACGAAGATCGCGTTCAGAAGCCAAACTGGCTGGTCATGGTCGGGAACTGCACTCATCTCGGCTGCATTCCACTGGGGCAGCGTACGGGTGAGCCCAAGGGTAACTTCAATGGCTGGTTTTGCCCCTGCCACGGCTCGCATTATGACACTTCCGGACGAATTCGCCTCGGACCGGCACCGAGCAATTTGGTCGTGCCGCCCTATACATTCGCTTCCGACACGACCATCGTTATCGGCTAAGGGGAACAACGAAAATGACAACGCCGACTTGGAAGAATCCCGTCGTCAATTGGATCGATTACCGACTGCCGATATTTACTTTCACCCATCACAGCCTAGTCGATTATCCGACACCGCGGAACCTGAATTATTGGTGGAACTTCGGCTCGCTCGCCGGGATTCTTCTGGTGATTATGATTGCCAGCGGCCTGTTCCTCGCAATGAATTATCAGCCGAACACAGACCTGGCCTTTGCCAGCGTTGAGCGCATCATGCGCGACGTGAATTTCGGCTGGCTGCTTCGCTATATTCATGCGAACGGCGCCTCGTTCTTTTTCATTGTTGTTTATGTCCATATTTTTAGGGGCCTCTATTTCGGCTCCTACAAAGCACCCCGCGAAATCCTCTGGATTCTCGGTGTATTCATTCTTCTCGCCATGATGGGCACGGCGTTCCTCGGTTACGTATTGCCCTGGGGACAGTTGAGCTTCTGGGCCGCCAAGGTAATTACCAACTTGTTCACCGTCATTCCGTTTGTCGGCGAGCCGATCGTACAATGGCTGTGGGGTGGATTCTCGGTCGATAACCCGACGCTGAACCGTTTCTTCGCGCTGCACTTTCTGATGCCGTTCGTGATCATCGGTTTGGTCTTTCTGCATCTTTGGGCATTGCATCAGCATAAATCCGGTAATCCGCTGGGCGTTGATATCAAAGGGCCGCAGGATACGATTCCTTTCCATCCCTATTACACGGCCAAGGACATGTTCGGGCTCGGTGTCTTGCTGACGCTCTATATGTTCTTCGTATTCTTCTATCCGAACTTCTTCGGAGAGCCGTTGAACTACGTACAGGCAAATCCGTCCTCGACACCGGCATCGATCGTCCCGGAATGGTACTTCCTGCCGTTCTTTGCAATCTTGCGTTCGATCCCGGACAAACTGGGCGGCATTATTGCTTTCGGCGGGGCTTTCGTGGTCTTGCTGATCATGCCTTGGCTCGATCGTTCCAAAGTGCGGAGCGCGACTTTCCGGCCGATCTATAAATATGTGTTCTGGCTGTTGGTCATCGATATGTTCCTGTTGGGCTGGGTCGGTGGCCAAAAACCCGAAGGATGGCCGCTGCTTCTGGGTCAGATCGGTACCGCCTATTACTTTATCCATTTCCTCCTCCTGATCCCCTGGATCAGCCGTAAGGAAACACCGTTACCCGTACCGGAAAGTATTGCATCCGCGGTTCTCCCAGAGTCGGGCACGGCAACGCAGGGAGCCAGCCAATGAGAAGATTGAGCATCATTGCGAGTGCGCTCGCTTTCGCCGTTGTTTCCAGTGTCTCCACGGTATCCGGTCCTGCGCTGGCGGCAGACGCCGTGCATCCACCGGCCGAGAAATGGGGTTTCAGCGGGCCTTTAGGTACCTATGACCGTAAGGCGGTAAAGCGCGGGCTGCAGGTCTATCAAGAGGTTTGCGCGGCCTGCCACTCCCTGAACCTCGTGGCGTTCCGTCATCTTTCCGGGATCGGCTTTTCGGAAGCGGAGATTAAAGCGCTTGCCGCCAAGTCCAAGGTTCTTGCCGGACCGAGTGAAGATGGCGAGATCATCGAAGACGGCGAATTGCGACGTAGAGATGGTCGCCCCGAAGACTTTTTCCCCGCGCCCTACCTCAACAAGCAGGCCGCGGCGGCGGCAATTGGCGGCGCCATTCCACCCGATCTGTC
>JAQCKY010000231.1 GCA_027592155.1 Pseudomonadota bacterium | reverse complement strand
AGATCTCGGCGCCAAGGATGGTTCCGGCGGCAAGATGCGGGCACAGGTTATGAAAGCCCGGCGCGGCATGGTCGAAGACACCGGCTGGCACGTCCATGTCTGTGAAGGTCAGTATATTTATATGCTGGGCGGCTGGTTGGATCTTCAGATGAACGACGGAAAAACCGTCCATCTCGAAAAGGGCGACTCGATGTATATCCCCGGCGGACTGCCCCACAACGAAACCGGAACGTCCGACGATTTCGAATTGTTGGAAATCTCCATCCCCGCCGATATGGGCACCGAACCCTGTGAGAAGCCGGATTTCTAAAAGTTGAGTTAGAAGTTTAGTTAAAAATTACGTTCTTGGGCCCGGTCGATTGCCGCCATGAGCCGGTCGGCGCGGGCTTGGATGAGCTCCCGTTCGCGGCTGTCGGTCAGGATGTAGAACTCATCCTTCTCGATGGCGGCGAGGATCATCTTGCCGAAGTCATCGGGTTCCATACCGGCGGCGGCGCCGGCGCTGAGGCTGGAATCCGCGGATCGTTCGATTGCCGCCGGGCCGCCGAAACGGTCGGGCCGGTTCCGGGCGGCATCGGGCAGGGCGGTTTTAACGAAGCCCGGACACAGCACGCTGACGCCGATGCCATGGGGTTTGAGGTCTTGTTCCAGCGCCTCCGACATGCCGACCAGCGCATATTTGGTGGTCGCATAGATGCCTTGGCCCCGCCCTTCGAAGACCCGGAGACCGCTGACCGAGCTGGTGTTGATGATGTGCCCGCCTTCGCCGTGGGTCTTCAACAGCGGGAGGAAAGCTTGCAGACCGTTGATCGCGCCCATCAGGTTGACGCCGACCACCCAGTCCCAATCGGAATCGTCGGCTTCGTCGAGCGGCCGGTTCACGCCGCCGACCCCGGCATTGTTGCACAGCAGATGAACCTTACCGAAGGCCGCGACCGTCTCCGCCGCGGCTTGCTTGACCGCGCCCCGATCGGAGACGTCGAGATTGAAGGTTAGGCAGTCTACGCCTGGCCCTTCGATATCGGCTTTGGCCTTGGCGAGCGGGCCGGATTCAATATCCGCCAGGGCGACATTCATCCCCGCATCGGCAAAGGCGCGCGCCATGCCGAGCCCGATCCCCGACGCGCCGCCGGTGATGAATGCAGTTTTTCCGGCAAAGTCTTTCATCGGGTGCCTCCAGCGTGTTAGTCGAGAATTTCCTTCAACGCGGCAAGGAGCTTATCGACATTGGCCTCGCGGGCGGTCTCGCCCATCAGACCGATACGCCACATTTTCCCGGCGAACTGGCCGAGACCGGCGCTGATCTCGAGGTGGTAGTCCTCTAACAAGGCTTTACGAACCGCGCCGTCATCGATCCCGTCGGGGAGCAATACGGTCAGCAGTTGGGGCAGACGATAGGCCTCATCGACCAGCATGCTGAAGCCCATTTCTTCCAGACCGGCAACCATCTTGGCGCTGACCGTACGATGGCGGTCCCAGGTGGCTTCCAACCCTTCATCGGTGATCCGGCGAAGTGCTTCATGCAGGCCCATCAGGGCATTCACCGGCGCGGTATGGTGATAAACGCGGGGTTTTCCGCTGTTGTCCTGCCAATAGGCGGCGACCAGCGACAGATCCAAAAGCCAGCTTTGAACCGGGTGTTTGCGGGCCAGAATATGCTCGACGGCTTTATCGCTGAACGTCACCGGGGAAAGGCCCGGCGGGCAGGACAGGCATTTTTGGCTACCTGAATAAACCGCATCGGCGCCCCAAACATCGATGGAGACGGGAACGCCCCCCAAGGAGGTGACCGTATCGACAACCGTCATCGCCCCATGGTCTTGGGCCAGGCGACAGATCGCGGCGGCATCTGAGAGCGCGCCGGTCGAGGTTTCGGCATGCACGAAGCCGACAAATTTCGTGTCGGGATTTGCTTTGAGGGCTTCTTCGATCTTTTTGGGATCGACGGGGCGGCCCCAGTCGTCATCGGTGGTGATCACTTCCGCTCCGGCGCGCGATGCGACCTCGGTCATGCGGGTGCCGAATACGCCGTTCCGGGCAATCAGCATCTTGTCGCCGGGTTCCACCAGGTTATCGACGCAGGCTTCCATGCCGAGCGATCCCGGCCCCGAAACCGGGAAGGTCATCGCATTTTTGGTCTGGAACACATAGCGGAGCATGTCTTTGATCTGCTCCATCATCACGATCATCGCCGGATCGAGGTGACCGATGGTTCCTTCGGACATGACGCTAAGGACGTCGGGATGAACCGCCGACGGCCCGGCGCCCATCAAAAGCCGTTCCGGGGATTTAAAGGCGCTAAAATGGGGGGGCTCATTGCGAAGTTCTGTTGCCCCGGCGGGCGCATTATCTTGCGGCAAGGTTGCATTCCTTATTGCTGATCGCCGGACAATATATCTGTGTCTTTTGGCCGCTGCGGGCAACTCGTGACCGTCATCGACCCAGGTTCGGCTTCCGGCAAGCCAAACGCCGTTGAGCACCATATTCGTGACGATGGTAAGCGCAACCATTTTCCGAGAATTTTAGGAATCCAGGGAAAGATTCTATTGAAATATTTAATTCATCGCCAACATGAAGTCCCGGTGGAAAACGGCCGGCAAGGACCGCGAACGATGCAGCCTCGGTATAAAGTGCGTCACAATCAGGGACGCTTTTTCGTTATCGATTCACTCATCGGAGAAACGGTCGTCGCGACTTGTGCGACCGATCAGGCGGCGCGGGTAAAAGTGGAGCTTCAGGAGAAGACTTGGCAGACCGCGACCTCTCATATGAGCCGCGCGCAAATCTGGGACTGGCTGATCGCCCCTTAGAGCGTTAACCGGGGAATATCGCCCCAATCGACATTTGGCGGATCGTTCGGGCCAATCCGTATTCCCGATGAAAAGGTTGATGGGGGTCAAAGCGCCGACTGGGCAGCACCCTATACTCCTGCTTTACAATCAAATGCGGAGTATTGGCACCGTGCCCAAACGGATTGCGATCATTCAAGGCCATCCAGATCCCGGTGCAACGCGCTTTTGCCATGCTCTGGCTGACGCCTTCGCCGAAGGCGCTGCCTCGGCCGGGCATGATATCCGGCGTATCGAGATCGCCGCGCTCGATTTTCCGATCCTCCGTTCCAAAGCGGAATTTGAGGACGGCCCGGTTCCCGATGCCCTAATACCGTGTCAGGAAACCATTCAGTGGGCCGAGCATATCATCGTCATCCACCCGCTGTGGCTGGCCACCATGCCGGCGCTGCTGAAGGCCTTCCTTGAGCAGGGGTTCCGCTACGGCTTTGCATTGGAGTTGGGGGCTCCTGACAAATGGCCGAAAAAGCTCTTGGTCGGACGGTCGGCCCGCATTGTCATCACGATGGGCATGCCGGCCCTCGCCTATCGTTGGCTATTCGGTGCCCACGGGCTCAAGACGCTGCGGGGCATTTTCCGGATGAGCGGAATTGGCCCGGTGCGCGAGACCTTGATCGGCGGCGTTGACGGTCTCGGCGAAAAGGGGCGGGAGCGCTGGCTCTCCCGCGCACGAAAGCTGGGTGCCGAAGCGCGCTAAGACTCGATCAGTGCCCCCAGGTGCTGTCGTAATCGCGTTTATCCTCCTCGGTCAGGAAGTTTTCCTCGATCTCGCGGATGCGGTCGGCGCCGGTCAGCATCTTTTGGTTCGCCGCGCCATATTTGCTTTCCCGGCCGCGTTGTTGCCAGGCGCGCAGGGCTTGCGGCCCGTTTTCGAACATATCGTTCATGACTTCCCAGGCAGCCTGCATGCCGACCGTGGCAAAAAACACCGGCAGCAGAAGAATGCGGGTGCCGAGCTGTTCATATTCTTCCGGGGTCGGCTCTTCCTCAAGGCCGCTCCCCCAAATCGCCATTACCGGCGCCGGCACTTCCTTGCACGCCCGCTCAAGATCTTTTCGCGTTTGAACGGAATTGAGCCAGACATAATCCGCGCCGCCGTCGGTCACATAGGCTTTGCAGCGTTCGAGCGCTTCGTCGAAGTTACTGCCTTCGGCGCCGAGCGTGTCGTTGCGGGCGCAGATCACGAAGTTGGGGTCGATCTCGTCCCGGGCCGCGACGGCGGCTTGAAGTTTCCCAACCATCTCGGCGATCGGCACGGTGCGGCGTCCGGCCATGGTGGCGGATTTTTTGGGCGCCTCTTGGTCCTCGATATTCATCGCCGCGACACCGCTGCGCACGACTTCCTGGACGGCGAAATGGGCGTTGACCGCGTTGCCGAAGGCCGTATCGCCATCCATCTGGATCGGGATCGTGGTGCGGGCCGCGCAATGGCGGACATGATCGACCATATCGCGCAAACCGAGGATCCCGTTATCCGGCACACCGGCCAGGAACGCCGACATTTGCGAGCCGGCAACGAAGAAGCATTCATAGCCGATCACTTCCGCCATGCGCGCATAAAGCGGGCTGAAGCCACCGGGCATGATGGTGAGGCTATCCCGCGATAATATCTCCCGCATTTTGGTGCGCGCTGCTGTGACCTGTCTGTTGCTATCCGTTGCCATGATTTTGCTCTCCCAAGCGAATTTTGATGCTGGATCATTCTGTCCGGGCAAACGCGCCTGGGCAAGGCGGCATAGCGCTCTAGGATTGCTGCGGCGGGGAGGGGAGGTAATAATCAAAGGCAACATTCTATGATCTGGGAGGATTGAAGCGATGGCTGACGCGCCGATAAAGCTGCCGACACTGGCCCCGGCCGAAGTCGAGATCGAAAATCTCGATGGGGGCGGCATGGTTCTGCGCTCACCGCAGAAACTCGGCGCCTATGCGAATTCGGTCCTCGACTACCTGCATCGCTGGGCCGCTGAAAAACCGGATGGGATCTATCTGGCGGACCGGCTCGATCCGGCGGATGCCTGGACGACGCTGACATACGGGGATGCTCTCACCAAAGTGCGCTCCCTCGCCCAGTCTTTTGTCGACCGGGGATTGAGCACTGAAAACCCGGTGATGATCATCTCCGATAATTCCATCGAAAACGGATTGATCCAGCTTGCCGCGATGTATGCTGGTGTCCCGGCGGTGCCGGTATCGCCGGCCTATTCGCTGATGTCCGAGGATTTCGGAAAGCTGAAATATATCGCCGAGCTTGTGACGCCGGGCCTGGTCTTTGCCGAAGACGGCGGCCCCTTTGGCAAGGCGCTCGC
>JAQCKY010000230.1 GCA_027592155.1 Pseudomonadota bacterium | reverse complement strand
ACAAAACTCGCCTTGCCGGGAATTTTGGTCGCCCTTGCCCTGGTATCCGTTTTCGGCGGCTCGATTATTGTCTTGGTCTTTGTGCTGACATTTTTGTTTTGGGATCGCTATGCGGTCGTGACCCGAACCGTCACACAGCAGGTTCGCTCAAACGACTTTATAACCGCGGCGGAGGCGGTTGGTGCTTCCAAACGCCGCATCATTCTCTCTGAAATTCTACCTAATGTTTTGAACCATATTATCGTGATTGCCAGTCTCGAGATGGCGGTTGCGATTTTGATCGAAGCCCTTCTTTCGTTCCTGGGGCTCGGTATTCAACCACCAACGCCATCCTGGGGCCTGCTGGTTTCGGAAGGCCGCCAATTCATGTTTTTCAAGCCTTATCTTATCACCCTTCCAGGGTTAGCTATTTTCTTCCTGGTTATTTCGATTAATATGATGGGTGACGGTATTCGCGACATTACGGCGCCGGAAGGCAGAAACTAAAAGCCCGGACGATAAGGGGTGGATGACAGGGGATTTAGATTGAGCGATCCAGTAAGCAAATTAAGAGATAGCGACCCGACGCTTCTCGTTAAAAACCTCAATGTCGATATTGCGGTTCCTGCCGGAACGTTACACGCAGTAACGGATGTTTCCTTTCATGTCGACCGCGGCGAGACGCTTTGCATCGTCGGTGAATCCGGTTGCGGTAAATCGATTACATCGCTGGCCGTGATGGGCCTGTTGCCGCGAAAAGCCACGCTCACGGCCACGACGCTCAGTCTGGAAGGCGTCGATCTCATGAGCCTTAAAGAACGGGATTTCTCCAATATTCGAGGTAATCGGATGGGGATGATCTTTCAGGATCCGATGACCTCCCTGAACCCGGTCTATACGATCGGAAACCAGATGGAGGAGATTTATACCCGTCACGGCAAGGGAACGCGGCAAGAAGCGAAGGACAGGGCGGAGTATTTACTGAACCGGGTGGGTATTACGGCGGTGAAAAGCCGGCTGGGCCAGTTTCCCCATCAACTCTCCGGCGGCCTACGGCAACGGGTGATGATCGCGATGACGCTGATGTGCGATCCGATTATGATCATGGCGGATGAGCCAACGACGGCATTGGATGTTACGATTCAGGCTCAAATTCTGCATTTGCTCGCCGACCTTCAAGACGAGTTCAATATGGCGCTGGTTCTGATTACCCATGATTTGGGGGTCGTCGCCAGAATGGCGGACCGGGTCGCGGTCATGTATGCGGGCCGGATCGTGGAGCAAGGGACCGCGACGCAGGTGTTCGCGACCCCCAGCCATCCCTATACTCAGGGCCTGCTGGAATGTATCCCGATCCCCGGCAAGTCGGAGCCTGGCTCTCATCTAGGCGCGATCAAGGGTATGGTGCCGGCTCTGGTCGGGGACCAGGATGGATGCATGTTCCGAAACCGCTGTCCCTATGTCATGGACGCTTGCACCCACGGCAATGTTCCCGAACAATCGCTGAGCGATATGCGGAGCTACCTATGCCATCTTGGCTCGGAACAGGCAGCTATAAATCTTAAATCCGGCGCATTTGTAACGGCGGCACAGTAATGAACGCATCAACACCCAATGACCCTAACGCGGTAATTGAATGCCAGAATCTTGGGCGAAACTTCACGATCGGCCGTGGGCTATTCGCAGAGAAGAAAACCCTGCGGGCCGTGCAAGATGTCAATCTGAAGGTTCAACGCGGTGAGGTACTGGCCGTGGTCGGTGAATCCGGCTGCGGGAAAACCACACTGGCCAAGATGCTTCTGGGGCTGTTGCCGCCGAGCACGGGTGATATCTATTTCGAGGGTGAACCCCTCCAAAATGTGGATCGTCATTCGATCGCGCGCCGGGTTCAACCGGTATTCCAGGACCCTTATTCATCGCTCAATCCCCGTAAGACACTTGCGTCGATCATTGCGCTCCCACTCAACGTTCACAATGTGGGAACCTCGGAAGAGCGCAAGAAACGGGTCGAGGAGATCATGGAGATGGTCGGGTTGCCGCGCCGGTTGCTCTATTCCTATCCCAGTCAGCTTTCCGGTGGTCAGCGCCAACGGGTGGCGATTGCTCGGGCGTTGGTGATGAAGCCGGAAGTCTTGATTTGCGACGAGCCGACGTCGGCTCTCGATGTTTCGGTGCAGGCGCAGATATTGAACCTGCTGCAAGATTTACGGAAAGAGTTGAACCTGACCTATGTTTTCATCAGCCATAATTTGGCGGTGGTCGAACATATGGCGGATCAGCTCGCCGTCATGTACCTCGGCAGATTGATCGAATATGGGGCCTCCAGTGAGGTCTTCGCCAACCCGCGTCACCCCTATACGAAGATGCTGTTGAACTCGGTTCTGACGCCGGACCCGTCGCTCGGCCTGCCGGGATCGGCGTCCGACGGCGATTTCCCCAATCCGCTGGATCCGCCCTCGGGCTGTGTGTTCCACCCCCGCTGTGCAGAGTGCATGCCGCAATGCATGACGACGCTACCCGGTATCCTTCAAGACGACAAAGGCCTCGTCGAATGTCACCTTTACACCGAGACCGCGGCGAACGCTGCCTGACGATCCGATAACTCCGGTCAGCCAGCTTTTGGGCGTGAAGGGGTGGGCGGTCATGGGCGTCGCCTGCCCCAATACAGGTTATGTGGGCAGATCGTCTGAAGGGTATTACTCTTTTCCCAGTTCTCGAACCAGGTCTCGGAACCAACGATGCCCCGCGTCTTGCTCATTGCGATGATGCCAACCAACGACGGTCGTGATGCTCCCGGCTTCAAACGGAAGATCGCGTACCACCACGTCCAGGTTGGCCGCGACATCGCGCGCCATGCGTTCCGGCAGGTCCGCGATTAGGTTCGAGCCCGGTAGCAGGGACGGAACGACCTGTGAAAGCGAAACGGACACCGCAATGTTCCGTTTCAATCCTTGCGTTGATAGATACTCATCGATGAAGCTTGTCGGCCGTCGGGTTGGCTTAACATGAATATGGGGAAATTCCAGATAGCGTTTTAGAGTCAGTTTGGACCTGAAAGCCGGATGCCCCTTGCGCGCCATGCAGACGAAATTTTGATCGAACAGGGGTTCGCTGTGGATGTGTGTGGGGGCGTTGGGCGGGATACGGCCGATTGCGATGTCACAGTCGCCACTGGTGAGGAGTTCGACACCGGGAATATTATCGGTGCTTTGGATATCCAGCTTAATGCCCGGCGCCTGGATCGAAAGTTCCCGATACAGTTTGGGCACGATAGAAATCGAGGTGTCTTCGGCGATCGCAACGCGGAAAGTGCGTTCTACCTCGGTCGGTAAAAAATGGACCCTGCCGCTTACCAGTTCGTCGATTTGAAGCAGCGCCAGGCGGGCGGGCTCATACAATTCGACCGCACGGGGTGTCGGCTCCATGCCGCGTCCCGTGCGGACCAAAAGGTGATCGTCGAACAGGTTGCGGAGTCGGGAGAGGGCGTTGCTCATCGCCGGCTGACTAAGCCCGATGGCGTCACCGGCTCGGGTCACGTGACGGTGTTCCATCAGCGCGTCGAAGGCGACGAGGAGGTTTAGATCGACCGAGGCTAAATTCATCTTATCAATGTACTGTATATGAATTATCCATTTCACCAATTTAAATGCAATTGATAATCTATCGCAACTTACAAATGACGACGCAGGAGACAGAAAAAATGTCAAAAAAATTCATCATTCAGCCTCATGGACGGCTTCAAGAAATGATTGCCCATGAAAAGGGCTATTTTAAGGATGAAGGGTTGGACTATGAACTGTCCGGCGGAAGAGGCGATGCGCCAAAGGATATCGATCCTGAAACTGGAAAGCCTAAGGAGAGAAAGAGGGGGGCTTATCAGGCTTATCAAGAGGGCGCGGGCAACAAAGGTGAGGGCCGTTCCGACATTAGTTGTGCCTGCCATTGGACGGTTAACAATGCCGCCGCAAACAATATCGGTACGATGTGGGGCAAAGCCTATGTCGTGACGCCCGGGGCAATTATGGTGCCGGCCGATTCTGATATTACGGCCCCAGAGCAGCTTGCCGGAAAGGAAGTCGCCGTTGGCTATCAGTCCGGTAGCCACTACACGACGATCCAAGCCCTCGAACCCTTCTTGAAGCCCGAAGACATCAACATCAAATTTGTCGGCCTGCCCTGGGCGCGTGTCGATCTCGCTTATGACGGTGACCTGCCGGCTTCTAGTCTCTGGGGATTGAGTTACCAAGTGGGTGAGGCGTTGGGGTTGCGGCGAATTGTCGATTGCAGCTTCATGATTACCTTCATGTTTCCGGATGACGTCGATCAAGCGGATGTCGAGAAATACTTTAACGCACTCAAACGGGCGCAGATGGATCTCGATTTGCGGCCTGAGAAATACACCCATTATTTCGCTGACCAGATCCCGGAACGCTATCGCGACAAAGTCGATGTCCGGCGTTTCGGTGCCGGCGAACGGATTGTCTTCCTGCCCTATACACAGGAAACCTTCCAAGAGACTCAAGACTGGATCCATCAGCGCAAAATTTTCGATGAAGCGCCGGAATTTGATTACGCGATGGCAGTCGCAGGCGAGTGATCGACCCGTTTGGTCGATCGGGGAGGGGCCAACCGGCCACGTTGCTTCGATAAAGCCGCCGCAGAACCCGACCTTTGCCGCTTCACTCTGTTAGCGGAGGTCGGTGACGAGAGGGGCCGGTCCTTTAGGATCGGCCCCTTTCCGTTCAGGGTGCTTTTCTGTTCCCTCGATAGTGCGTAGAATTATCCCTGATCGCGGAATAAGGGGATGATAATGCAAACAAAAATACCTTGTGTTTGGATGCGGGGCGGGACGTCGAAAGGCGCCTACTTCCATGCGGCTGATTTACCGGCTGATCCGGCAATACGGGAACAGGTGTTGTTATCGGTTATGGGATCACCCGACGGCCGCCAGATTGACGGTATGGGTGGTGCGGATTCGCTCACCAGCAAGGTCGCCGTCGTTAAACGCTCGGAGCGCCCCGGCGTCGATCTCGACTTTCTGTTCGTTCAAGTCGTTGTCGATGAACCCAAAACCAGCACATTGCAGAATTGCGGCAATATGCTTGCTGGGGTCGGCCCCTTTGCGGTGGATGAAGGTCTGGTGACGGCCACCGATCCGGAAACGACATTGACGGTCTATAT